>DASYKE010000141.1:0-36882 GCA_035995725.1 Burkholderiaceae bacterium
GGCGCGAGGGCGGCCGCGGTAAACGTCAAGAAGCGGCCAGGTTTTTAACTCATGTACCATCTCCAGAGCCTCCATTGCCTTGATGCTAACCGCAGCCGCGCATCGCACGAATGAAAGCGGCATTCAAGCCTGTCAAATAATTATCTACGCAGTCCTTGCGTTGCTGCGCCATCGTGATGCACACCTTACCGCTTTAGCGCACACAGTTTGTGCTGATGCACCAAACTGAACAATTCCCCAGACTTCTCGCAAATTGAAAGTGGCATGGATCCTGCTTTACATGGATCCTGTTTTAGGGAGGGGGTGCGTTCCCGAGGAGAGTCATGAATCAGCCAGTGCAGCTCAGTCTAATGAATGTTCGCAAGTCGTTCCCGTCCAAAAGCGGGCTCGTCGAGGTACTCGGAGGGCTGTCCTTCGATATCAAGGAAAAGGATTTCGTCAGCATTATCGGACCTTCCGGATGCGGCAAGTCGACCGTATTCAATATCATTGCCGGGCTTCTTCGTCCGGACGACGGCGAAATCATCTATCGCGGCGAGTCCGTCAGCGATCTGCGCGGCAAGGTCGGCTATATGTTGCAGAAAGATTTGCTGCTGCCATGGCGCACGGTGCTCCAGAATGTGCTGTTGGGACCGGAGCTGCAGAAGCTGCCCCCGGCAGAGGCGAAGGACATGGCGATGGAATACATCAATACCTATGGCCTTGCCGGATTCGAGAATGCCTATCCACGCACGCTTTCCGGCGGCATGCGTCAGCGGGTAGCGCTGATCCGCACGCTGATCAACGATCCCGACATTATCCTGCTCGACGAACCGTTCTCGGCGCTCGACTATCAGACGCGTCTTTATCTCGAGGGCGTACTGATGGAGGCGGTGGAAACGTTCAACAAAACAGTGGTACTCGTCACGCATGACATCGATGAGGCCGTCGCACTTTCAAAGCGCGTGGTCGTGCTGGGAGGGCGGCCGTCGCAGGTCAAGAACATTTACGACATAGACATTGACGCGCGTACGCCGATCGGCGCGCGCAGCGATCCCAGGTTTTCCGGCTACTTCCATGCGCTCTGTTCGGAGCTCGACATTCAGACACGAGTGAAAGCCGCATGATGAATTCAATTACCATGAACAAGACTTCCGGCAACACGACCGCGCCCGGCACGCTCAATCCGGCCGCCCCGCACCGACGGGAAAAGAAACCGATCATCAACACCACGGCCGGACGTGCCGTCGTTCAGGCAATAGCCGTTGCGGCGTTCCTGCTTATTTGGGAGCTGGGCGCTCGGACTGGCCTGGTGTCTCCGTTCCTGGTCGGATCGCCGGTACAGATTTTCAGTGCACTGGTGCGCGCGGCGCAAACCGGGGCCCTGTTTGTCGATACCGGCTATACCTTGTTTGCAGCCATTCTCGGCTTTGTGCTTGGGACCGCGACAGGTTCGGTACTCGGCCTCGCACTCTGGTATTCGCCGTTCGTTGCGCGAGTGATCGAGCCCTTCATCGTGTCGATAAACAGCGTACCGAAAATCGCCTTCGCCCCGATCGTCGTGCTCTGGTTCGGCACCGGGCTCGTGTCAAAGGTCGCGCTTGCCGTTTCGTTGACCGCAATTATTGCGCTGGTTGCAGCCTATGAGGCAGCCAAGGAGGCGGACCCGGACCTTCAGGCATTGCTGCTGACGCTGGGCGGCAACAAGAACGATGTGTTTTATAAAGTCGTGGTGCCTTCAACCCTGCCTTACATCATTGCGACCTTTCGCATCAATGTCGGCTTCGGTCTGGTCGGGGCGGTGGTCGGAGAGTTCATCTCGTCGGAGAAGGGCCTTGGTCACATGATCTTCACCGCGTCGAGCCTGTACGACCTCAATAGTGTGTGGGCGGGCCTGTTCATGTTGATGATCATCGGCTTTGTCCTGTACTTCGCCATCGACAAGATCGAGCGGTCGCTTCTGCCGTGGAAGCAGCAATCGTCAGCTTCCGCACTTCGTGTTTGATTCGGCCGTACTTAATTCGGTTTACCCAGGGAGAAAAACTATGCGTTCTGTATTAAAAACGGTTTCTGTCGTCGCATCGGTCGTGGTTGCACTGTTGGGAAGCGGACTTGCCTCTGCGCAGGAAAAGAAAGTCGTGCTGTCGCAGGCATTTCAGTCAATGTTGTACTTGCCGGTCTATGTCGCTCAGGATGCGGGTTTTTTCAAGAAGCATGGTCTTGAGGTGAGCAAGCAGACGGCCGGCGCTCCAAGCACCGCTCTGTCCGCTGTCATTTCCGGCAGTGCCGATTTTTCGCTGCACGGGCCGGAGTGGACCGCGATTGCGGCGTCGAAGGGAGCACCGGTCAACATCATCGCCAACGTGGTCAACGGCGCAGCGGTGTGGATTGCCACCACTCCCGACTTCAAATTCAATTCGATCAAGGATCTGAAGGGTGAGACCGTGGTCACCGGCATGATGCCGACCACAAGCACATCGCTGTTCCTGAAGCTGCTGAAAGAGAACGGTATGGATTCGACCAGCGTGAAGATGGTGCAGGTGCAGCTTGGGTCGGAAATCGGCCCTCTGGCTGCGGGACAAGCCAAGGTTGCCGTCATGTACGAGCCAGGCCTTGATCAAGCGGTTGCGCGCGGCATGAAGGTCGTGCTGGGCTTCCCGAAGCTGTATGGCCCGTACGCCTTCTCGGCCATCACCGCCAAGAAGAATATTGATCCGGATGCGGCACAGCGTTTCGTCAGCGCCCTGCAGGATGCGCTGGTGTACATGCAAACCAATCCGAAAGGTGCGGTGGAAATTGCCAAGAAGCAGTTTCCCACACTTGATCCGATCGTAGTTGAAAATGCGACAAACCGCATGCTGGCCGAAAGCGTTTACCCAAAATCTGTCGAGATCACCGCTCCGGCGCTGGAAGTGGCGATGGCAACCCAAATCGCCTTGGGCAACCTGCAGCAGCAACCCGTCTATAGCGATTTCATCGTGCAGAAATACATTGGTCAGGCGATTGCCGCGAAGTAAACCAAATTCTGTGTAAAGGAACGGCGCGTGCTTGCGCCGTTCCCGAGCCAGAGCTTTCCGTCTTTTACATCAACTCCATGAATCCAGTTTCCGGCATTATCGCTTTGCGCAGTACCGTCAGTAAAGGCACCACCACGATCAGGGAAGCACTGCAGCAGTCATTCGACCGCGCACACGCGGCGCAACCCCGGCTTAAGGCGTTCAGCCATCTGCCGGCCACACTTGATGTGATCAACAACGATGCGAGCGCGCCGCTTGCGGGCATCGCAGTGGCCGTCAAGGATCTGATCGACACGGCTGACATGCCGACTACCTACGGCTCACCGATCCATCGCGGCCATGTTCCCCGGCAGGACGCCTGGGTGGTGCAGCGTCTGCGCAGTCTTGGCGCACACGTGCTGGGCAAAACCGTAACAACCGAATTTGCATGGCGGCACCCGGGCGATACCGTCAACCCATGGAATACAGAGCACACGCCCGGCGGCTCGTCCAGCGGCTCGGCGGCGGCCGTGGCTGCCGGCATTGCGCCGCTCGGACTTGGCACCCAGACGCTCGGCTCCGTCATCCGGCCGGCGGCCTATTGCGGCATAGTCGGATTCAAGCCGAGCTTCGGCTCGATTCCCCGCACCGGCGTCTGCCCGTTAGCCGAATCTCTCGATCACATAGGTCTGTTTGCGCGCAGCCTGGATGATGTCGCCTATGCACTGACCCTGCTGGCGGGTAAGGACGCATCTGACCTGCATGGGCATCCGCCACCGGCATTTAACGCGGCAGCCGTCAGCGACGCATTACCATCGCCGCCGCGGATCGGCCTGTTGCAGAGCCAACTGCTGGGCGAGATCGATGCGCCGCAGAAAGAATTGATTAACCAGGCAGCAAAACGTTTTTCCGACGCGGGTGCCGAGATAATTGACGCGGTGCTGCCCAAGGAATTTGCGGATGCAGCCGAGTTGGCGGTGGCAATCGTCGCCGTCGAAGCCGCGAGAATTCACGAAGCACGCATGGCGCAGTTTCCGCAGCTTATCAGCGCGGCAATGCGTGACCTGATTAAACAGGGCCATGCCATCACCGCAAGCGAGTATCTGGCATTGAAGGCCCGTCAGCGTGCAATGCAGCAGGCGTTTGCAAGCTGGAAAGAAGCAAACCGCATCGACATGCTATTGATGCCTCCCGCCACGGGCGAAGCCCCGAAAGGACTGCATTACACCGGCGATCCCCGCTTTTGTTCGCCGATCACCTTGCTGGGTGTGCCGGCCATTACCTTGCCGGCCGGCTTTGGACCGAAAGGGTTGCCACTGGGCGTACAGCTGGTGGGCAGCAGCGGCGCCGATCTTCTGCTGCTGCGCGTGGCCCGCTGGTGCGAGTCGGTTCTCGCGCATGAGCGGAGTTTTCCTGCCATACTGCCCTGACAAGATGCATCTCCATGATCGCGTTGAATCGCGTCTAAAAACCGCGTCCAAAATTCTAAAGCAAATCCATCATGTTCATCACCACCAAAGACAACCTGCGCTTGCATGTCGAAGAAGTCGGCACGGGCACGCCCATTCTTTTCATCCACGAATTCGGCGGCGACCAGCTGAGCTGGGAACCGCAGCTGCGCTACTTCAGCCGCCGCCACCGCTGTATTACGTATGCGGCGCGTGGCTATCCGCCATCGGATGTGCCGACTGAGCTGGAGGCGTATTCGCAAATCAAGGCCGTGGAAGACGCAGTGGCCGTGCTGGACGGCCTCGGCATAGCCAAAGCGCACATCGTCGGCCTGTCGATGGGCGGTTTTGCCACCCTGCATTTTGGTTTGCGCGCGCCGCAACGGGCGCTGTCGCTGACCGTCTGCGGCGCCGGTTACGGCTGCGAAAAAGAGCATGAAGAATACTTCCGCGGCGTCTCGCGGGAGGTCGCTGACCAGTTCGAAACCATGGGCGCCGAGGCCTACGCCAAGATCTATGCGCTGAGCGCCAGCCGCGTGCAATTCCAGAACAAGGACCCGCGCGGCTGGGCCGAATTTGCGGCGCGGCTGGCGACGCATTCCGACAAAGGCGCGTCGATGACGATGCGCGGCGTACAGGCGCGCCGTCCATCTTTCTATGATCTGGATGCCGAGCTCAAGGCGCTGGCATTGCCGACGCTGGTAATGGTCGGCGATGAGGACGAGCACTGTCTGCAACCCGGCATTTATCTGAAGCAAACCATTCCTGCCTGCGGGCTGGTGGTTTTTCCGAAAACCGGCCATACGTTGAATCTTGAAGAACCGATGCTGTTCAATCTGCATCTGGCCGAGTTCATCGCACAGGTGGAAGCCCGGCAATGGCACAAGCGCGATCCGCGCGCGCTGCCGGGCCAGAAGGTCATGCGCACCGACTGAGGGAATGCGTATTGCTTTGTTGCACGGATAGGGCGTGCATGGATGATGCGAAGTGCATCCTGTCTTGTCGAATCGCGGCAGGTCAGGCGCCGGGCGTTGTATCGCCGGTATTCGGCAACAGCGCGTCGCATGCCTCAATATTTGCAATATGAGAACTGTGCATTTCCAGCAGCATCTCGCGTATCGGTCCTTGCGAAATATTCGGCAACGCTTCGGCGATTTTGCGCGCCACCCATCCCTGGCCTCGGTTAAGGAACTTGAGTCGCGCGGCACGGCCTTGTACCGCGATCGCCTTGTTGAAAAACTCGCCGACGGAGCTGCTGGGCGTGCTTCCCAGGTTTCGAATCGAATCGATCAATGTGGCACAGTTTTTTGCCTCGTCCCGCTGCACCCGGTGCAACTGATTCCATGCCTCCGATTCGCGCGGGTATTCGTCAAGAAATGCAGCCAATACTTTCGCGCCGGCCCGCTCCGCTTCAAGCAAGGTATTGAGAAGTTCTGCTAATTCTTCATTAGCCAAAGAATTTTGCTGTCCCATTTTTTCGGCCTCCTCGCACTGTCAACCGCAATGTTTCAACAGCGGCGCTTACCGCATTGTGCCGGGAATTGCCTGCGCCGGTTGCCTGCATCGATTACGCATATTATTACCCCGTCTTCGCCCCGGTGCAAGACAAAGCCGGCATCATGGGGCGCTTCCGGATTGTCAGGCATGTATTTCGGGCAACCGGAAATACGCGTCAAGTCTTGGCCGATACCGGCGAATTTTTCTCCCTGCCGTGATCTGTGCTGTGATCTGCGCTGTGATGCGACTTCTCACGGCGCACCTTGCCTGCCACTCTGGCCAGCAGGTGTTCCAGGTCGTCAATGTAGGTAAACACCGCAGGCACCACCAGCAGGCTGAGAAACGTGGAAGTGATGAGACCGCCGATCACGGCGATTGCCATCGGCGATCGGAAACTCGGATCGGCGCCCCAGCCCAGCGCCAGCGGCATCATCCCTGTACCCATTGCGATGGTAGTCATCACGATAGGACGGCTGCGCTTGTGGCATGCATCCACCAGCGCATCGAAGCGGCTCATGCCGGCCTGGCGCGCAAGGATGGCGTAGTCCACCAGCAGGATCGAGTTCTTGGTGACGATGCCCATCAACATGATCAGGCCTATCATCGACGGCATGGACAACGCGTTGCGGGTAATAAGCAGCGCCACGAACGCGCCGCCGATCGACAGCGGCAGTGCCGCCAGAATCGTGACCGGCTGCATGAAATCCTTGAACAGCAGCACCAGTACGCCATAGATGCACAGCACGCCGATCAGCATCGCGATGCCGAAGCTGGCAAACAGCGCCTGCATTTCCTGCGCATCGCCCAGTTCGGCAATTTTCACCGCCGGCGGCAGATTTTTCATGGAAGGCAATGCGCGCGCCTCGGTATTGACTTCACCCAGCGAGCGTCCGCCCAGCTCCACCTCGAGTGTGACATTGCGGCTGCGATTGAGCCGGTCGATCTGCGCCGGGCCGCTCTCCATGGTGATGGTCGCTACGTTGCCGAGCATTACCGGGCCGTTTTTTCCGGGCACGGTGAGACGCTCGATGGCAGCCAGGTCGGCTCGCACCGCATCGGGCAGTTTCACGCGAATCGGCACCTGCCGCTCGGACAGGTTCAGCTTGGGCAGATTGGTGTCGTAATCACCCGCGGTCGCCACGCGCACAGTCTCGCCCATGCTCGCCGCGGTCACGCCCAGATCGGCGGCACGCGCAAAGTCCGGCCGCACGATGATCTCGGGCCGCACCAGCGACGCGCTGGAACTGACGTTGCCTACGTTCTGCAGCGTGCGCAATTCACGCTCCACTTTTTGTGCGGCATCCGATAATGCGATCGGGTCTTCACTGCGCAGTACCAGTTGCATCTTCACGCCGGTGTCGAGCGGGCCGACGTTGAAGCGCGCGCCGGGGAGGTCGGCCAACTTGTCGCGGATTTGGGATTCGATCTGCGGCAGCGATTCAGAGCGCTCGTTGCGGTGCGTGGTGGTCAGCGTCAGCACCGCCCGGCGTGCTTCGGCCGAGGCGCCGGGGGCAAACGCATCGCCGCTGGAACCGCCGCCAATCGAGCTGAATATGCTCTTTACGTTTTTTACCTGCATGGCCGCAAGACGCGCCTGCTCGGCCACGCTGCTGGTCTCCGCCAGTGTGCTGCCGGGCGGCAGCTCGATGTTGATTTGCGTCTGGGCGCGGTCGGCGGCAGGCACAAATCCGGTCGGCAACAACGGCACCAGCGCGATCGAGCCGAAGAAAAAAATGCCAGATCCGATTGCGGTCAGGAGCCTGTGCCGCAGGCACCATTGCATCGTCGCCATGTAGCGCCGCATGATCCAGCCGTCTTTTTGCTCGGTTTCTTTAGTGGGTTTCAAAATATAGGCTGCCATCATTGGCGTGAGCAGGCGCGCGACCATCAGCGACGCAAGAATCGCCAGCACGGCGGTCCAGCCGAACTGCTTGAAAAACAACCCCGGGATGCCGCCCATGAAGGCAGTGGGAAGAAACACCGCGACCAGCGCAAAGGTGGTGGCGATCACCGCCATGCCGATTTCGTCGGCCGCTTCCATCGCAGCCTCCATCGGCGACTTGCCCATGCGCAGATGACGCGAGATGTTTTCAATCTCGACGATCGCATCGTCCACCAGCACGCCGACCACCAGTGCAAGCGACAGCAGCGTCACGGTATTGAGCGTGTAGCCGAAGTACTTCAGGCCGAGGAAGGTGGGAATCACCGACAGCGGCAGCGCGGCGGCAGCCACCAGCGTGGCGCGCCAGTCGCGCAGGAACCACCATACCACCAGCACGGCAAGGAACGCGCCCTCGTACAGCAGCTCCATCGAGCCGTCGAAGTTTTCCTTCACCGGGGACGCATTGTCGATTGCCTGCTTGAGGACGATGTTGGAGTGGGCTGCCTGCAGTTCGGCCACTGCGGCGCGCGCGCCGTTGGCGACGTCGATTTCACTGGCGCCCTTGGTGCGGAAGATTTCAAAACCAACCACCTTCTGACCGTCCTCCATCGCTACGGCACGCGGCTCGGCCACGGTGTCGCTGACGACGGCTACCTGGTCGAGTCGAATGTGGCGGCCGTCGGTCAGCGGAATGTCTATCGTCGCGAGTTCGGCGGCAGTCTTGACGGTGCCGATGGTGCGCACCGATTGTTCGGCGCCGCTCACATCACCGCGACCGCCCGGCGTTTCCTGTTGCACCAGCCGCAGCCGGCGCGATACCTCGATCGCCGTGACATTGAGCGCCGCCATCCTGGCTGCGTCGAGTTCGACACGCACTTCGCGGTTGACACCGCCCATGCGCTTGACGGCGCCGACCCCGGGCACACTGAGCAGGCGTTTGGAAACTGCGTTATCGACAAACCAGCTCAGGTCCTGCTCGTCAAGCTTGCTGTCTTTGGACGGTGCCGCGGTAAACGTCAGGACTACGCGCCCCGCTGTCGATGCCTTGGTGACTGACGGGTCGCGCAGTTCGCTGGGCAGATCGGCCCGCACGCGCGCCACGGCGTCGCGCACGTCGTTGACTGCTTCAGCGATCTGCTTTTCCAGAATGAATTCGACGGTCACATTCACCTGGCCATCGAGCACCTTGGAGTAAATGTTTTTCACGCCTTGCAGCGTGGCTACCGAGTCTTCGATCTTGCGCGCCACCTCGGTTTCCAGCTGTGCCGGCGCAGCGCCCGGCAGTGTGGCGGTGACGGTGACGATGGGCAGTTCGATGTCCGGAAAGTCCTGTACCGCGTTCGTGCTGTACGACAGCAGCCCTGCCAGCGTCAGCAGCGCAAACAGCATGATCGCCGGAATCGGATTCTTGATGGAGAGGGCAGAGAAGTTCACGCTTGTTCCCTATTCGGTGGATGTTGCGGCCGTATGAGATTTCCCGGGACTGTTTGCGCCAAGCGAATTTGCCGGCACATTCTTCACCAGATCGCCGTCGTTGAGGAAGCCGGCACCGCTGACAACCAGTACCGTATCGGACTTGATGCCGTCGAGCACTTCGACGCGGTCCGCGAGGCGGCGGGCGGTCCGTACCTTCACTTGGCTTACGCGATTGTCCGGATTCAGGCGAAACACATAACTGAAGCCGTCACGCACCACCACCGCATGCTGCGGCACGGTCAGTGCGGCCGACGTCCCGAGATCGAATTCGCCTTTGGCAAACATTCCAGCCTTGGCCGGCGCATCTTTTTCGGAAGTGGCCGGCAGATCGACATAGACCAGCGCCGAGCGGGTCTGCGGATCCACCGTGGGCGCGATCATTCGTACCTTGCCCTTGAGCTCGGTGCCATTGGCGGCAGTCACCAGAACGGCGGAGCCCTGCGTCAGGCGGCCCAGCTCGGCGGACGTCACCTCGGCACGCCACTCCAGCCGCCCCTGGCGGATCATGCGGAACAATTCGACACCGGGGCCCGATACCGCACCCACGGTAGCCATACGCGCGGAGATGATGCCGCCGTCGGGCGCTACCACCCGCGCGTTCTTCAGCCGGACCTGCTGTGCGGCCAGCATCGCTTTGGCCGCCTCGACTTTCGCTTTGGTGGTTTGCTCGGCGGTGAGATACTGATTGATCTGCGAGGCGCTCAACGCACCGGTCGCCTGCAGAGTACGGGCCCGGGCGGCATTGCCGCTGGCGTCGGCCGCGTTTGCCTCGGCTTCCATCAGGCTGGCGCGGGCTTGCGCCACGTCCGCCTGCACGGCCTCGTCTGCAAAGACGGCGAGCACCTGGCCGGCGCGCACGCTGTCGCCGACATTGGCGCGCACGTCGGCGAGCCGCAAGCCGCTGGACACGCTGCCGATACTCGCTTCTTGCCAGGCCGTGATGTTGCCGTTGGCGCTCAGTTTGATCGGCAGGTAGGCCTGCCGCGGCCGAGCGGTAGTTACCGTGAGCGCGGGCTTGGGACCGGACGCCTTTTTTTCCTCCGCTGCACCGGATTTCGGAGAGAACAGCGCGATAGCGCTGCCACACAGGATCGCAACAGCGATCGAAACAAGCGCGATTGGTTTAAGTTTGAAGCTTCTCATGATGTCAGTCAGTCGATCCAATTCAGAAAGCGGTTCATGCAGCGGCCGGTTCAAGGCTGCGCGGAGCTGGCCGTCGTGGCCAGGCTGGCGGTCGTCCAGCCTCCGCCTGCGGCGCGGTACAACGCCACCCATGCGGCTATGCGCTCGCGCTGTAAAGTCACCAGTGCAATCTCGGCGGCCAGCCGGGTGCGGCGCGTATCTTCGAGTTCCAGCAGGCTGGCGAGACCGCTTTGGTAGCGCGCCTCGGTACCGTTGAACGAAGTGCGGTAACCGTCGACGGCCACCAGCGCGTCCTCGCTGCGCGCGCCGGTGCTTTGCAGATTGACCAGCGCCTCTTCCACTTCGCGTACCGCCTGCCTGACGTTGCCACGGTAATTCGCGACGGCTTCTTCGTAGCGCGCCTGCGCAGCGCCGACATTGGCTCTGCGCGTGCCGCCGTCGAACAGCGGCAGCGTCAATGCCAGCGGACCGATCGTCCAGGTGGGGAAATTCGTGCTAGCCCCAGCCGTGCGGAAACTTGCAGCGCCGATCGAACCGCTCAGGCTCAGGCGCGGGTAGCGCTGTGCCTGAGCGCTGCCCACTTCGGCACTGGCGGCGGCGACCTCGCGTTCAGCGCTGAACACATCGGGCCGTTGGGCCAGTGTCCGGGCTGGCAGGCTTGCTATTGAAATGGTCGCTGCTTGTGGGAGATCGGCCGGGGTCTCAGCCAGTTTTTTCCTCAAGTCGGGCTCGGGTACCGCCGTCAACGCTACCAGTGCCTTGATGTCCAGATCGCATTGCGCGCGCTGCTGGATCGTGCGGCCATGACCCTCTGCCGCGCTGGCGCGTGCCAAACCTGCGGTTGCCGGCGCCTGAAAACCGGCTGCCGCGCTGAGTTGTATCAAGCGCGATGTTTCAGCCCGCGAGGCTGCATCCGCAAGCGTGATGACCACCAGCTTTTCACAGGCACGCAAGCTGAAATATTGGTTTGCCACCTCCGCTGCAACTGATACACGCGCATTGTGCCATCCGGCTTGCGCACCTTCGAGCCGCGCCTGCGCGCCGTCGCGGCTGGCACGATTGCGGCCGAACAGGTCGATTTCCCATGATGACGTCAAGCCGCCCTGCACCAGGTCGCCCATCGGCAGAGAAGGCTGCTCGCTGCTTCTGCTTGCGCTCACCGACGCATCCAGCGTCGGCAGCAATGCGGCGCCCGCCGACACGCGGATGGCGCGCGCCTGTTCGATGCGCGACTTGGCCGACGCGACCGACGGACTGACCGCTTCTGCGGCCTCGATCAGCTCCACCAGCAGCGGATCGCCAACCTGCTGCCACCACTGTGAAAGATCGGTCAAGGTGCCGTTGTGCGGCAGATGTGCCGCGTCGTCGATGCTCTGCGACGCGGCGCGATTTTCCGCGCCGGGCAGCGCAGCGTGCCATTGCGCAGGCACCGTTGCCGAAACGTTCGCCGGCGGCGTCTGGGTGGCACAGGCGGCAAGCCAAAAAGGCATGCAGGCGCAGGCGATCATTGATGCGGCACGATTAAACAGGAAACTACGTCCCATTACCCTTTCCCGCGGGGAGAAGGGGAGAACAGGGCGTGATGAAGACTTGGCTTCATCGTGCTGGATCGATAGTGGAATTGCTTTCATGGCTTCTTTTTCCGGACAAGTTTGATGCCGGCCGAGCTCGCATTGCCGGCTGCTTTGCGGCGCGATGCTTCGACGGCCACCATCGCTTCGGCATAATCCACCAGGCGCTCGGCCCATTGGTCGACCGCTGCCGGCGACCCGATCAGTTTCGGCAGGATGGCGTTGATCACATCGTGGCAAATAAACATTTGCAGCGCCAGTCCGGCAATGGAAAACGCCAGCCTGTGCACATCATCATCGGCTTTTTTGATCGCAAGATGACGGCTCAGGACCGCCGACAGCGCCGCATGCGCGGGTTTGATATCACAGTCGATTTGCTTGGGCCACAAGCCGGTAGGCTCAAGCATTTCCTGAAAGTGCAACCGCATGCACAGTTGCACCAGGTCGCCCTGTTTCATCGGTTTCAGAAAGCTCGAAAAGAAGCCTTCGAGTGATTGACGCAGCGTGAAATGGGGCTGGTCGTACAACGCAATGTCGTCGCTCGCACTGCCCATTGGTTCGGTGTACACGGCACGGTACAGCCCGGCCTTGTCCCCAAAGTAGTAGCTGATGGATGCAATATTTGCTCCCGCGGCCTGCGCAATCTCGCGTGTGGAGGTCTTGGAAAAACCTTTCTCGGCAAACAGCCTGAGCGCCGTGTGCAGCAGGCGTTCGCGCGCTTCCGCGCCGTCGGAGCGCTGTTTCCGCCCCGGGCTGTCAGAGCGCTGTGTGCCGGAATTATCGGCAAGGCCGGTGTGCCTCGATGCCGATTTCTTTTTGGGCTGTGGATTCATGGTTCGCATTAGAACACATAAATCAATCGATTGATTTAATTAAAGCGATCGATTGTATTAAAAACAGGAATTTATGGTATTAAACGACAAACCGTGTTGACGTTTGCCGGAATTTCCCCGGTTGAATAGCCGATTGAATGAGCAACCGGGATTTTGCCCGGCGCGAGGTACTGGAAAATATCAACCGAAAATAATCACGGCAATTGGAATTTGCCGAGGCGGACCGAATGGCGATGTAGGGTGATATAGGGTGACGGTGACTTGCTGTTCGCACTTTCGAATTTTATCTGGCACTCACAACCTGCTTCACTTCTTGTCCCACGATGCAGCTATCTGCCTGCGCATTGCATCATCCGGAAGGATTCCCGTTCCGGCACCGCAGTTGTCCGCCATGTGCTGCGGCCGGCTTGTTCCCGGAATGGCGCAAGTGACTGCCGGATGGCCGACTACGTATTTGAGCAGCATCTGAGCCCAGGTTTCACAGCCGATCTCGCTTGCCCACGGAGGCAGGGGAACGCTTGCGAGGTTGCGAAGCAATCTGCCGCCGCCGAACGGTTGATTCACCAGTACGGCAATACCGCGATCGGCAGCCAGCGGCAGCAATTTATGCTCGGCCTGCCGATCGTCCAGCGAGTAATTGATCTGAATAAAATCCAGTTGTTCCGTGCGCATGATGGCTTCCAGATCATCGTACGCGCTGGCGGTATAGTGGGTAATGCCAAGATAGCGGATGCGGCCTTCGGCCTTCCATGCGCGCAACGTGCGCAGGTGCGTTCGCCAGTCGACCAGATTATGAATCTGCATCAGTTCAATGCGCTCGTCCTGCAGCAGTTTCATCGAGCGGCGCATTTGCCTGATGCCGGCGTCGCGCCCGTGCGTCCATACCTTGGTCGCCACGAAAGCCTTGTCGTGCGCCTGCGCCTGCGTCAGCAGTTCGCCGACGACCGCTTCCGAGCGGCCATACATCGGCGAACTATCGATCACCGAACCGCCGGCGGCAAACAGTATGCGCAGAACTTCCAGCAACGGCGCGCGCTCGTCCTCGCTGGCGCCCACATCGAATGTCTGCCAGGTGCCGCAACCGATTATCGGCAGTAACTCGCCGCTCGATGGAATGATGCGCGTATGCATGCGACGATCCTTTGCTGTCGTTGCGGGTGCCGGCGAACCGGGCTGACCGCGTGCATTGCCGCCAAGGCCAAGCGTGACAGCAGTGGCCATGGCCAGCCTCAGGAATTCAGCGCGGGTCATGCGGCTGCCGCCGGAGCGGTTGCGCTGCGGATCAGCGCAGGGAATTTGTACGTGCGATGATTTCATTTTAAACTCCTTTTGGTGATGCGGCGGTGGAGGTTGCCTTGTCATCCGCGGAAGGGGCAGTCCGATATGCGCTGTCGTCTTGCCTCGCCTGCTTCTCCTGCCGCCGGCCAAGCCAGATTGCCAGTCCGATCCAGATTGCCGTCAACGGCGCCGAAATAATTGCGACTCCGGAAAAACCGATACCGATGGCGGTCAGGCCGGCAAATATCCAGCCGCTGACCGCATCGCCGCCGCGATAGACCACGGTTTCGATCACGCTTTTAGCCTTGTATTTTGCCTCGCGGCTGACAACGGTAAACAGTATTTCACGCGCGGGGCGGGCAATCGCGTAATCGACCGACCGCCGGATGCCTTGTGCGGCGACCAGCATGAAGAGGGCAGGCCAGGCGGCAATGCCGGCGAAGGCGAGCAAGCCGGCGGCCGGCAGCAGAATCAATGCCGCCGACACGCCAAAACGACGGATGAATCGGCCTGTGACAAATACCTGCAACACGATTGTCAGGCAGGAGACGGCAAGATCGACAACCGCAAAAAGCCGGGTACGGGAAGCCGTATCGGACAGCGTCGCTGCGACGATCCGGCCTTGTTCAAAATACAGAAACGTCGAAGCGAATGTGTGCAGCAGCATGTAAAGCACGATGCCGAGCAAGTAGCGGTCACGCACTATCAATGTGATGCCCGAAAAAATACCGCCGCCGATCCTGGTATCGTGTTGTTGGGTCAGGCTATTGCGCGGTGGCGGGAGTGCAGAGCTCGCTACCGGCGCTGTCTGACTTTCAGATTCGCCGGCCTGGATCTGATTTGCCGTCGCGTCGGCGAGACGCCGAAAGCACTGCACCGCCAACTCCAGGAGCAGAGCGGCAATAACGGTAAGCATCGCCACGCCGAACTTTACAACGAGCGATGCGGCCAGTGCCGGGCCTGCCAGGGCGCCGGCGGTACCGCCGGCAGCAATGAATCCAAACAATCGTCGTCCCTGTTCATTCTTGAAATGATCGGCCAGCACACTCCAGAAAATGCCGACGACGAATAAATTGAATACGCTGATCCACACGAAGAAAACGCGGGAGACGTGAATCTCCTGGACGCCGGTCGCAAACAGCACGCCGAATCCCACAATATTGACGGCAAAAAATCGATAGACGTAAGGCACGAATCGACGTGGCGGCCAACGGCTGGCAATTGCGCCAAATACCGGAACCAGCACCAGCATCGACACAAAGGTTGTGGTAAACAGCCATGGCAGCTTGCTGATCCCGCCCACCAGGCCCATCGCATCGCGCAATGGCCGCAACAGATAGTAACTGCACAGCAAACAAAAAAAATACGCAAAGCCGAGCAGCACGGCGCTTGTTTCCTGCGGCCGTATGTCGACGATGCGGTTTAGTGTGCGATGCAGCATGAAATATGAATCTGCACGGTATCTGAAAAAATGCCCATGGTAATCTTGTTCGGACAAACAGGACCCATCCTTCTGACCGTCAGCGGCAGAGTGGAGCCATCGCGCCGCCGAAACTGTTTTGCAACTTGCCGCTTGGGGGCGAGTACGCCGTGCTGCGCGCTAGTTCCGAAGATAATCCCGGAGAGACATATCGGCATCGAAGGCCAACGCACCGGTCCGTCAATGCCTGATTCCGGCATATGACAGCGTGTGCCGCATCTGACCACATTATCGCCGCGAACCCGCATATTTGCATGCTTGTTGACAAACAACAGAGGAGAAGACACCATAGATCTCAGGCTTGCCGCAAGTCCTGTTCGCGCGCAACGCCATAATCCGAAAAATCATACATGCCATCATCAAGGTGGGGAGACCAGCAATGAGTTTTTTTAATCTATCGAATCAATTTATCCAGTGGGACAGCAACAGCGGCAATAACGTTTCCCGGCACGTCATAGCGCTTTGCTGCTGCGCATTCGCCGTTTTTGCGCCACCTGTTTCCGCGCAACATGCCGAGGAAGCTAAAAACATGGAACTGGTCGGCTACAGTGACTTGCAGGCGCGCAGCGCTTATCAGCCGACCATCCAGAACCAGAACGGACGCTGGATCGCCTATGTCGGTCACCACGGTGGCAGCGCAGCATCTCCAAAGCCGGTCAATTCGTTGAACGGGCGGCCCGAGTTTAACGGCACTTCGATCATCGACGTAACCGACCCCAAGCAGCCGAAATATCTTTATCATATTCCCGGCGAAGAAGGGCTGGATGAGGGGGGCGGCGCGCAAATGGTTCGCGTATGTCCCGGCAAAGGCCTGCCCAAGGGCAATCCGGATAAATTTTACATGCTGCGGGTATTCGGCAATTCCGCCCATGAAGTATGGGATGTGACCAATCCGAGCGCGCCAGTCCGCATCGCCGAAATCAACAACGTGAAAGGCACGCACAAAAATTTCTGGGAGTGCGACACTGGTATTGCTTACCTGGTCTCCGGCCTGCCGGGCTGGCGTACGCGCCGCATGACACAGATTTATGATTTGAGCGACCCGGCCAAGCCCGTATTCATTCGTAACTTCGGCTTGCCGGGACAGCAGCCTGGTTCAACCGGCCCGACGCCGGAAGAATTGCATGGGCCGATATCCACGGGCCCGGCTGGCAACCGGGTATATTTCGGTTACGGCACCAACAAGAACGGCATGCTGCAGATCGTGGACCGCAAGAAACTTCTTACCGGGCCGACGGAGCCGACCAATGAGAATCTTCTTTTTCCGCAAATCGGCAAGCTCGAGATGTCGCCCAAGACCGGAGCGCACACCGCCTTTCCGATTCTCGGCGTTGATATTCCCGGCTTTGCAAAGGACCGCGACAGCAAGCGCGACTTTGTATTGATCGTCAATGAATCGCTGGTCAATGAATGCGCCGAGGCGCGGCAGATGGCCTGGGTCGCCGACATCTCGGTAGAAACCAAGCCGCAGATGGTGTCCAATTTCACGGTTCCGGAATCGAGCGGCAATTTTTGCAGTCGCGGCGGACGCTTCGGTACGCATTCGTCAAACGAGAGCTTTACACCGGCTTATTACAAACGCGTGGTGTTTCTTGCGCATTTCAATGCAGGCGTGCGTGCGGTGGATATCCGCGACCCGTTCAACCTGAAGGAAATCGCATCCTATATCCCGGCCACGACAGACAAGACGACGCCGCGTTGCGTCAAGGTTGACGGCAAGGACAGATGCAAGGTGGCAATCCAGACCAACAATGTGGAAGTTGACGACCGAGGCTATATCTACATCGTCGATCGCGCCAGTACCGGTTTGCATATCCTGCAACTGACCGGAGAAGCAAGAAAAGTCGCCAATCTTTCCAAATAGTATGGTTTGCATGGGCGGTTATCGTTCAACCGCCCTGCTTGCCGGCCTGTAGCGCTTCGGCGCAGTTATTCCCGGGTACATTCCCTTCGACTCATTGGCATCTGAGCTGGCGCTTCCATCTGGCCGGTGCCGTCAACATCCGGCAGCCCAGCGGCAATGCGGGCGCGGTATTCCTCCGGATCTGCATATAATTAATTGATTCAAAGCCGGCAAAACCTGCAAAACCGATTAATTTTGGGTTTCAAAACATGAAGCTCGGTTAAATCCCTTAAAATAGCGGGCTATCAAGGATGTAACTCATGCCCATTTCAACTACGCAGGAAATCGTTTCCGAATTGCGGGCCGGCCGCATGGTCATTCTGGTCGACGAGGAAGATCGTGAAAACGAGGGCGACCTGGTGCTGGCCGCAGAATTCGTTACGCCTGAAGCCATCAATTTCATGGCCAAGTATGGCCGCGGCCTGGTTTGCCTGACGCTGACCGAAGAGCGTTGCGACCAATTGAACCTGTCGATGATGACGTCGCGCAACGGCACTTCGTACGGCACTAATTTCACGGTGTCGATTGAAGCGGCCGAAGGCGTGACCACGGGTATTTCCGCTGCGGACCGCGCAAAGACTATCCAGGCGGCAGTCGCCAAACACGCCAAACCGTCCGATATCGTCCAGCCTGGACATATCTTTCCTCTGAAAGCGCAAAAAGGCGGTGTGTTGATGCGCGCCGGCCATACCGAGGCCGGTTGCGATTTTGCCGAGCTCGCCGGTTTGACGCCGGCGGCGGTCATTTGCGAAATCATGAATGATGACGGCACCATGGCGCGCTTGCCGGACCTGGTCGAATTCGCCAGGGAACACGGACTCAAAATAGGCACCATCGCCGACCTGATCCATTATCGCAGCCAGAACGAGAGCATTGTCGAACGGATTGCCGAGCGCATAATGCATACGGTACACGGTCCATTCAATGCGATCGCCTATCGCGACAAGCCCAGCGGCGGCGCGCATCTGGCGCTGTTGCACGGCGAAGTCAAACCGCATCTGGAGACGCTGGTGCGAGTGCATCAGCCGGTGTCGATTCTGGATTTGCTCGAAACGCAAGCCACCACACATTCATGGAATATGGCATCGGCAATGGCTGCGATCAAGGCATCCGAACGCGGCGTCATGGTGCTGCTCAATTGCGAAGAGTCGGCCGAACAGATGTTTGCCCAGTTCGCAGCCCTGAACGCTCCTGATGCGCGCCCCCAGACGCGCGGTGCGCGCATGGATTTGCGCACCTATGGCATCGGTGCGCAAATTCTGAAGGATCTGGGTGTCGGCAAAATGAAACTGCTGGCCAGCCCGAGAAAGATGCCGTCGATGACCGGTTTCGATCTGGAAGTCGTCGGCTACCAGGCCACGCCCAAACAATGAGTGCGCAATTTCGCAAGACCTGAAATTCACTGGATTTTGTTGAACGATGTTCAGTGGTTTTCCCTGGAACGATAACCGGATTCACGCGCAACCGCGCATAAAGGAAAGCGATGACTGTAGGAATATACGAAACCAATCTCAACGGACAAGGTCTGCGCATCGGTATTGCCCAGGCCCGGTTTAACGAAGACGTCTGCCATGGCTTGCTGTCTGCCTGTCTGGCCGAACTCAAGCACCTCGGCGTCGAAGACGAGGATGTGCTGCATGTGACGGTGCCGGGCGCGCTGGAAATTCCGCTGGCGCTGCAAAAGATGGCGGAAACCGAGCAGTTCGACGCATTGATCGCAATCGGTGCGGTAATCCGCGGCGAGACCTATCATTTCGAATTGGTCTCGAACGAGTCCGGCGCCGGCATTAGCCGGGTTGCGCTGGATTTCAGCATCCCGATTGCCAATGCAGTGCTGACCACCGACACCGACGAGCAGGCGGAAGCGCGGATGGCGGAGAAAGGTGCAGAGGCGTCGCGCGTGGCGGTCGAAATGGCGAACCTGGCGATTGCACTGGAAGAACTCGCTGAAGCAACCGACGAGGAATAGCGGCTGCCGATACGTGTTGACCGGCGCGCAACCGTGTGTCCGATGTAAAGTAAATTTTAACTTGCCGGTCCTGGAACAGGGATCGGCAGAAGCTGTGAACCATGACTCAAAAATCTCTGCACGCTAACCCCAGCAAGAATCGCACGCCGCGTCATCGCGCGCGTGAATTCGCGTTGCAAGGCCTTTATCAATGGCTGCTGAACAATGAAGATGCAGGTGCGATCGAAGCCCATATCCGCGAAGCGCATGGCTTCGACAAGGCGGACAAGGCCCACTTCGATGCGCTGTTGTACGGCACCATCAGGGAAGTGGCCGAACTGCGCGCCGGCCTGACGCCGCTGATCGATCGTCCGATCACGCTGTTGTCCCCGGTCGAGCATGCGGCGCTATTGATCGGCGCCTACGAGCTGAAAAACCATATCGAAATTCCGTACAGGGTGGTGATCAACGAGGCGGTCGAATTGACCAAATCGTTCGGCGGCATCGACGGCCACAAGTACGTCAATGGCGTACTCGACAAGCTCGCCGCAAAGGTGCGCACCGTTGAAATCGATGCGGCCAGGGGATCGTAAGTCTGATGCGGGTTCCGGCGCATAAAGCCTGAGGCGCCATGAAACATGGCACATTTTACCGCTGCCCAAGGCAGGTACTGGTGCCCCTTGCGTGGATTTGCTACGGTTTTACTTCATGAATTTTACCCATCTTGCCTCCCGTCTCGATAACATCGCGCCGTTCCATGTAATGGAACTGGCGAAGATGGCGGCTGAACTGGAAAAACAGGGCCGTCATATTATTCACATGGGTATCGGCGAGCCCGATTTCACTGCGCCCCCGCCGGTGATCGAAGCCGCGACGCGCGCCATGGCCGGCGGCAGGATGCAATACACGCCGGCGACCGGCATTCCTGCGCTGCGTCAGGCAATTTCGACTCACTATCGGCAGGTATATGGGCTCAATATTGTGCCGTCACGTATCGTCGTGACTGCTGGCGCATCGGCGGCATTGCTGCTGGCATGCGCGGCGCTGGTCGACAAGGATGCCGAAGTGCTGATGCCGGATCCATCGTATCCGTGCAACCGCCACTTTGTCGCGGCGTTCGAGGGCCGGGCGAAAATGATTGCCAGCGGTCCGGAGCAGCGGTTCCAGTTGTCCGAAGCAATGGTGCGCGAGCATTGGACTGCCTCCACGCGCGGTGTGCTGCTGGCTTCGCCATCGAATCCGACCGGCACATCGATTGCCGACGACGAGTTGCGCAGGATTGTCACGGCGGTCCGGGAAAAGGGCGGCTTCACCATTGTCGACGAGATTTATCAGGGATTGACCTACGATGCGCCGCCGTTTTCGGCGCTGTCGCTCGGGGACGACGTGATCGTCATCAACAGCTTTTCCAAGTATTTCAACATGACCGGCTGGCGGCTCGGCTGGCTGGTGGTGCCTGAGACGTTGGTACCGCAGATTGAAAAGCTGGCGCAGAACCTGTTTATCTGCGCATCGAGCATCGCCCAGCATGCCGGTGTGGCATGCTTTTTACCCGAGTCGATCGCGATCTACGAAGCGCGCAAGGCCGAATTCAGGCGCCGTCGGGATTACATTGTTCCGGCGCTGCGCGAACTGGGCTTCAAGGTGCCGGTGATGCCGGATGGTGCATTCTATGTCTATGCCGACTGCACGGCATTATCCGATGATGCGGATCGATTGACGATAGCCATGTTGAACCAGGCCGGGGTAGTGCTGGTGCCCGGGCTTGATTTCGGACCGCATACCGCGCACCGGTACATCCGCGTATCGTATGCGACATCGATGGAAAACCTGCGGGAAGCGGTCGCCCGCTTGCAGGTTTTTCTTGGAACCGGCAAAAAAACATAAAGGAACCGGTCGGCTCCTTTATATTCCTTTAGATGCCCTGCGCATGCACTGCCGTTAAGGGCGCAGCGATTCGATCATCTTTTCCCGGCTGTTTTTCCGGCTGCGTTTTTCCGGCTGTTACACAGGTTTTCTGAGCGGAGTTGCCTCGGCTTCGGTCAGCGCATCGGATTTTTCCTTGCCCGCGGCTCCTTCGCGCGGCTTTTGCGGCGCCCGGTTTGCTTCTGTGGCAAAGGCCGGCACGTTCTTGCCCGACGCAACTTCCTTCAGGCGCCGGTATTCCGCCAATACTTTGGCGCCGTAGCCGAAATCGGTTTCGAGAGCGGCGGCACCGACATACATTTTCAAGCCGGCTTCAACCGAACCGCCGCGTTTCACATACTCTTTCAGGATCAGCGAACCGACCCTGATATTGGCTACCGGATTCAGCGCGGCCTTGACGCCGCCCAATTCCTGGAATTTTTCGTGATGCAGTTTCGACATCACCTGCATCAAGCCTTGAGCCCCGACCGGGCTTTCGGCGAAGGGATTGAATCTCGATTCGATCGCCATCACGGCCAGGATCAATAGCGGATCGAGCTTGATTTCCCTGGCGGTCAGATAAGCCGCCGATACCAGCATGTTGGTCGCATCTCCGGCAACACGATAACGCTTGGCCAGCCATTTGGTGACCCGTTCCTGTTGCCGAGGGGTGCCAACAATCCTGCTTTCCTCTTCGGTAAGCTGGCTCGCCGCCTGGGACAGCGTTGCGTCCGGTACGGCCATGCCCAGATGGATATCCGCCGTCTGTTCGGCCGGACCAGATGGCGCGCTCGTCAAAGCAGGCGGCTGGCTGTCCATTCCCTGCGGTCGCGGCGCTTCAGCTGCCGCTTGCTGGGTGATCGCCTTTGAAAATGGCGAAATCAGCTTGAGATGATCGGCCACTGCCGGTTCGACGAACATGATGCCCAGCGCAGCGATAGCGGTGATTCCCGCGATCATCAGTGTGTGATGGGCGGCAGTCCTGAAGCCGTCTACCGTGTCGCAGACAATCATTGCCCATGCAATGGGCCGGCTTGGACGCAGCCGCGGGTAGCCGGACGCTGTCCTTGAAAACAATCGATTAATCATTGGATCTCCTGAATAATCGCGGCACGTGCAAGAATCCGATACGGGCATACCCGATACGGGTATATTCCTGTCGATGCTTGTACATACCGTGAACCAGAAATATCGTCTGTCGCCGCGTGGTGCGTACGGCAGACGCCGGAATTGCTTTTTACTGGCCGTACCTATCGCGGCGCGGCAGTTGCAAACAACTTTTTCGGGGGGAAGGCAGTCGCCTTTTGAAAACACTCCTTAAAATGTCATGTGGGGCCCCGGACCCCGGTGCGCTGATTTGGCGTTGACTGCTGCGCCCTAAACTGTCTTAAACACTTACCTCTTTATCAAGTTGCGCGAATTGTAGGAGGGTGTTTATATCAAGTCAATACTATTAAATTTAATCTTAATAACTTTTATGTCTAGGTTTTTACGCTATGTCGCAACAAGATTCAATAGAATCAGGTACTTAAAATTATTATCTAACTAATAATGTTCACCTTGAAAAATATCAAAAGATATGAAATATTCCGATTTAAGGGAATTTATTGCCAATTTGCAACGGCTGGGTGAGCTCAAACATATAACAACCGCTGTATCTCCTTATCTGGAGATGACTGAAATATGTGATCGCACCCTGCGTGCCGGTGGTCCAGCGTTGGTATTCGACCAACCGATCGGACAAACTATCCCGGTGTTAACAAATCTTTTCGGCACGCCGCGCCGTGTCGCGCTCGGTATGGGTGTCGACGATGTGGGCGAGCTGCGCAGGATCGGTCATGTGCTGGCAATGTTGAAAGAACCCGAGCCGCCGAAGGGTTTCAAGGATGTGCTGGGCCTGGGGTCGCTGGTGAAGTCGCTGTGGGACATGGCGCCGAAGGAGTTGCGTTCGGCACAGTGCCACGACATCGTCTGGGAAGGCGATGACGTCGATTTGGCCCGGCTGCCGATCCAGCATTGCTGGCCGGGCGATATTGCCGCCCTGATCACATGGGGGCTGGTGATTACCAAGGGTCCTCACAAGAAGCGCCAGAATCTCGGCATCTATCGCCAGCAGGTAATCGGCCGCAACAAGGTCATCATGCGCTGGCTGGCACACCGGGGAGGGGCGCAGGATTTCCGCGAACATTGCATCGTCAATCCCGGCCGGCCTTATCCGGTTGCGGTCGCATTGGGCGCCGACCCGGCGACCATACTGGGCGCGGTGACGCCGGTACCGGACAGCCTGTCGGAGTACCAGTTCGCCGGCCTGTTGCGCGGCAGCCGGACCGAACTGGTCAAGGCGATCGGTAGCGAGTTGCGCGTCCCGGCGTCGGCCGAGATCGTGTTGGAAGGGCACATCTATCCGGAGGATTCGCAGCCAGGCGGGTATCAGCCTGCAGCCGGTGCGCCGCCGCGCCCGGCCAATGGTTATGAAATGGCGCTGGAAGGGCCGTTTGGCGACCATACCGGTTATTACAATGAGCAGGACTGGTTCCCGGTGTTTACCATCGACCGCATCACGATGCGGCGCGACCCGATTTACCACTCCACGTATACAGGCAAGCCGCCGGACGAACCGGCGGTGCTGGGCGTGGCACTGAATGAAGTGTTCATTCCGCTGCTGCAAAAGCAGTTTGCCGAAATCATCGATTTTTACTTGCCGCCGGAAGGCTGCAGTTACCGCATGGCCGTGGTGAAGATGAAAAAAGCTTATCCGGGCCACGCCAAACGCGTGATGTTCGGTGTCTGGAGCTTCCTGCGCCAGTTCATGTATACCAAGTTCATCATCGTGGTCGACGAAGACGTCAACATCCGCGACTGGAAGGAAGTGATTTGGGCGGTTACCACCCGCGTCGATCCGGCGCGCGACACGATGCTGGTAGACAATACGCCGATCGATTATCTGGATTTTGCATCACCGGTCAGCGGCCTCGGCAGCAAGATGGGGATCGATGCGACAAACAAGTGGCCGGGGGAAACCAGCCGCGAATGGGGGCGACCGATCGCGATGACGGACGACGTGAAGGCGCGGGTCGACCGTATTTGGCAGGAACTTGGCATTTGAGAAAATCTCCGGGCCGCAATCGGTCCGAGCCGGATTAGCTCTGCTCTCCGATGATTTTGCTGGTAAAATCTGTCTTGGCGGGCCCCTGCGCATTGTGGCATGGCCAACCTGGTCAGGTCGGGAACGAAGCAGCCACAGTCATATCCCATAAGTGCCGCAGACAAGGCTCGCCTCTTTCTTTCTGCCAGTGAAAACATCCGTCAGCCGGTATACCTGCGCTGCGGCGAATAACCGGTCAGTGGTTCAGATTGGCATGGGCCCCGGCATCCTCAAGCCGGCCACGCGCGATCAAGAATGTTCTGCTGCAGGGCGGGCGTTGCCAATGTACCGTACACTCGGCCGCATTCGCTATCGGTCCGGCTGGCAATGAATGCTTCGGCTATAGCGGCCGGCGCGTGTTGCAGCATCAAGCTTGCCTGTATCGCAATGACGAGTCGTTGTGCCAAGCGGCGCGCCAGCATTTCCCGCTGTTCCGGCGCGGCGGTCAAGTCCTTGCGCAATGCCGCAACCAGGCTCTGCAAGCCGGGATGCGCAGCGGCAATATCGCTCAATTGATTCAATAAAAGTGAAAAACCTCCCGCCTCGCGCTCGATCGCGCGCAGCACGTCCAGGCACATTACGTTGCCGGAACCTTCCCAGATCGAATTGACCGGCGCTTCGCGATAAAGCCGTGCCATCGGCGCGCTTTCGACATAGCCGTTGCCGCCCCATACTTCCATGCATTCGCCGGTGAATTCGAGCGCGCGCTTGCAGATCCAGAATTTGGCGGCGGGAGTGACAATCCGCCGCCATGCGCGCTGCAACGGATCGTCCGGCGTTTCGAATGCGCGAGCCAAACGCAGCATCAGCAGCGTCGCAGCTTCGCTTTCCAGCGCGAGATCGGAAAGAACGTTGCGCATCAGCGGCTGTTCGGCAAGATGGCGTCCGAACGCGGTGCGGTGCCTGGCATGGTGCGCCGCCTGCACGAACGCGTGGCGCATCAGCGCCGCGCTGCCGATCACGCAATCGAGCCGGGTATGATTGGCCATTTCGATAATGGTCGGTATGCCGCGCCCTTCCTCGCCGACCATCACGCCGAACGCGTCCTGGAATTCGACTTCGCTGCTGGAATTGGAGCGGTTGCCGAGCTTGTCTTTCAGGCGCTGCACCAGCACCGCATTCTTTCTGCCGTCAGAGCGCCAGCGCGGCACAAAGAAGCAGGACAGGCCGGCTTCGGTACGTGCCAGCACCAGGTGCGCATCGCACATCGGCGCCGAGAAAAACCATTTATGGCCGGTCAACGCATACCCGGCACCGCGTCCATGGCCATTCAGCGGGCGTGCAACGGTGGCATTGGTGCGCACATCGGAGCCGCCCTGCTTCTCGGTCATGCCCATGCCGATCAGGATCGATTTCTTTTGCGCAAGCGGCAAGTCGCGCGGATCGTGTTCGCATGAAAACAGCCGCGATTGCAGTTCCGCAAATAATTTCGGCTCGTTTTGCAGTACCGGGATAGAGGCAAATGTCATCGTGGTCGGGCACAGCGAACCGGCCTCGACCTGCGCCTGCATGAAGTAGCCTGCGGCGCGGGCAACGTGGGCTCCCGCTTTCGGCTGCAGCCACGGCAACGCATGCAATCCTTCGCGTCGCATCAGGGTCAGCAACGCATGCCAGCTCGGATGGAATTCGACCCGGTCAATACGGTTTCCGAAGCGGTCGTGCGTGCCGAGTTCCGGAGGATGGCGATTGGCCAAGTCACCCAGGCGCAATATTTCGCTGCTGCCCAGTTCGGCGCCGAAGCGGGTCAGTGTCTGCTCGTGCCAGCCTGCCTGTTCGCGCCGCACGCCATCGGTCAATACGACGTCGGTCGTAAAAATATTGTAGTCTTGGAGTTCAGGCACCTGGTTGGTGACTTCATGGGTCGGCCATTGCATGATATCTATCCTTTTCCGGTCTGTGCTGCCAGATACATTGCATTAACTTGTTACATGCAAAGCTCAGTAAGTCTATAACTAACGGCAGGTCAGGTAAAATGCAGCTTGTATCCAATATCCAGCGTTCCTATGTCCTATCAAGTACTGGCCCTTAAATACCGACCCAGGAGTTTCGATACGCTGGTTGGGCAGGAGCACGTCGTGCGGGCGTTGACACATGCGCTGGAGCAAAAGCGGCTGCATCATGCCTACCTGTTTACCGGCACGCGCGGCGTCGGCAAGACGACGCTGTCGCGGATTCTGGCAAAATCGCTTAACTGTGAAACCGGTATTACCGCACAGCCGTGCGGCATGTGCGACGCATGTACGGCGATTGACGCCGGACGTTTCGTTGATTATATTGAAATGGATGCGGCATCGAACCGCGGCGTCGATGAAATGGCGCAATTGCTGGAGCAGGCGGTGTATGCGCCATCCAATGCGCGTTTCAAGGTCTACATGATCGACGAAGTCCACATGCTGACCAACCATGCGTTCAATTCAATGCTGAAAACGCTGGAAGAACCGCCCGAGCACGTCAAGTTCATTCTCGCCACTACCGACCCGCAGAAAATCCCGGTCACGGTATTGTCGCGCTGCCTTCAATTCAATCTGAAGCAAATGCCGCCGGGCCATATTGTCGGCCATCTGGAAAACATTCTCGGCCAGGAAAACATTACTTTCGAGGTTCCCGCGTTGCGTTTGCTGGCGCAAGGCGCCCACGGTTCGATGCGCGATGCGTTATCGCTGACCGATCAGGCCATCGCCTATGCAGCCGGCAAGGTCACGCTGGAAGCGGTGCAAGGCATGCTGGGCGCGCTGGATCAATCGTATCTGATCCGGCTGCTCGATGCGTTGGCGGCCCAGGACGGCGCCGGCCTGCTGGCGGTAGCCGACGAGATGGCCGCCCGCAGCCTGTCCTATAATGCCGCACTGCAGGATCTGGGCACGTTGCTGCATCGCCTTGCATTGGCGCAGACGGCACCCTCGGCGCTGCCGGAGGAATTGCCGGAGCGCGGCGACGTGATGCGGCTGGCCGCGGCGTTCGATGCGGAGGAGGTGCAACTGTTTTACCAGATCGTCGTGCATGGCCGCAACGAGCTGGGCCTGGCACCGGACGAATACGCGGGATTTTCGATGACCTTGTTGCGGATGCTGGCTTTCCGGCCCGGCACCGGCGGCGGCGAAGCCAAGCCGGCTGCGCCTGCGGCGTCTGCCGCCAAGCCTGCTCCTGCGCCGGCGCGGCCGGATGTCACGGCAACCGCGCCCATAGCTCGCGCTGTGTCCGGCACAGGTCCGGCCCGTGCGGCGCTGGATGCGGCGCGCGGCGTGGGTCGACCTCAGAGCGCCGCGCCGAAGTCGGTCGAGGTAGCTGCTGCAGCCGCATCGTCCTGGACCAAGGATAAGCTTCAGGCGGCAGAACGTCCGGCAACTAATCTGTCCGGTCCGGCAGCGCAAAAAAAAACTGAACCCGAAGCATCGGCCAAAGCGGTCATTACATCGGAGCAAGCATCGAAAGCAGAGTTGAACCGGCAAATTGAAGTCGAAGCGGCGCAGGCCGTGACGCTGCAACCGGTTGCGTCATTGAATTGGGATGGGAATTGGCCGCAACTTGCGGCGGCATTGCCGGTGCGCGGCGTCGTGCAGCAACTCGCGCAACAGAGCGAATTGGTAAACTGTGACCACGACGACGGACAAATCCGGTTTGATTTGCGGGTACCGCTGGAAACACTGCGCTCGGCCGGCAGTGTGGACAAACTTGCTGCTGCACTGACCGAGCACTTCGGGCAGCCGGTGCGCATCAGTACCCAGATCGGTGCGGTGCGGCAAACCGCCAATGCGCAGGCATTGGCGGAGCGCGCGGCGCGTCAGCGCGAAGCGGAACAGACCTTGCAAAGCGATCCGTTCGTGCAGACGTTGATGCGCGAATTCGGCGCGACGATCGTGCCCGGATCGATCAAGCCAGTTTGAAGAGATTGCGGGACAGAGTCAAGCATAGCGGTACTCCGTCCCCAACATTTTAGGAGCAATACATGATGAAGAATCAATTGGCGGGACTGATGAAGCAGGCCCAGGCAATGCAGGACAATATGAAAAAGATGCAGGAGCAACTGGCATCGATCGAGGTCGAAGGACAATCCGGTGCTGGCATGGTGAAAGTCGTGATGACCTGCAAAAACGACGTCAAGCGCGTATCGATCGATCCGTCATTGCTGGCGGATGACAAGGACATGCTGGAAGACCTGGTCGCGGCGGCATTCAACGATGCCGTGCGCAAAGCGGAAGCCACGTCGCAGGAAAAAATGGCCGGCATGACCGCAGGTTTGCCATTGCCGCCGGGTTTCAAGCTGCCATTTTAATTTATTGCGGGACAGAGTTTACGAGGCGCCGCAGCGCGCCGAATTATCTCGATCCCTGGAAGGGACTCTGTCCCCAACTAATCAGAACAGAAAATTGCGGGACAAAGAATCTCAAATATTGCGGGCCAGAGTTTATAAGGCGCGAAAGCGCCGAATTATGTCTATCCCTGGAAGAGACTTTGTCCGCAACATATTAAAAGTACTCCGTCCCCAACAAATCAATAACTGAAGTGAAATCACCCTCCAGCCTGGAATTTCTTACCGAAGCGTTGCGCCGTCTGCCCGGTGTAGGACCGAAGTCGGCGCAGCGCATGGCTTATCATCTGATGCAGCATGATCGCGAAGGTGCGGCCCTGCTCGGACGGGCGTTGTCGCAAGCGGTCGAAAAAGTGCATGCCTGCGCCATGTGCAACACATTTACCGAGAACGAGGTATGCGAGACCTGTCTGGATGCCGAGCGCGACGCCAGTTTGCTATGCGTGGTCGAGACGCCCGGCGACCAGTTGATGATCGAGCAGACCATGACTTACAAGGGCTTGTACTTTGTGCTGATGGGGCGCTTGTCGCCTCTGGACGGAATCGGCCCCAAGGACATCCATCTCGAAAAATTGATGGGCCGCGCGACCGACGGCGTGGTGAAGGAAGTGGTGCTCGCCACCAATTTCACCAATGAGGGCGAGGCGACGGCGCACTATATCAGCGAAACGCTCAAGGCGCGCGGTTTGCAGGTGAGCCGCCTCGCACGAGGCGTGCCGGTGGGCGGCGAGCTGGAATATGTCGATGCGGGTACGATCGCGCGGGCGATGCTGGATCGCCGCTCAACCTGATAATGCCCCGACGGTTTCATGGCAGGGCCTGCTGCCGCAAGCCGATGCGGTAACATCATAGTTTTCTTATTCAACTCATGCATATTAAAACCTCTTCTGGTCCGCTGGCCGGCATCAAGGTACTGGAGCTCGGTACCCTGATTGCCGGACCGTTTTGCTCGCGCATGCTGGCCGAATTCGGCGCCGATGTAATCAAGGTCGAATCGCCCGACGGCGGCGATCCGATCCGCCAATGGCGCGTGCTGAAGGACGGCACCTCGCTATGGTGGTCGGTCCAGGCGCGCAACAAGAAGAGCGTCACGCTGAATATGAAAGACCCGCGCGGGCAGGAAATCGCGAAGCGGCTTGCGCTGGACGCGGATGTCATTATCGAAAACTATCGTCCCGGCGTGCTGGAAAAATGGAATCTGGGTTATGAACACCTGAAGGCGGTCAACCCGGCCGCCATCATGGTGCGTCTGTCCGGCTACGGCCAGACCGGTCCGATGAAGGATTTGCCCGGCTTCGGCGCGATCGGCGAATCGATGGGCGGGATGCGGTATGTATCCGGCTATCCCGACCGGCCACCGGTGCGGGTAGGCATTTCGATCGGCGACTCGATCGCGGCATTGCATGGCGTGATCGGCGCGATGATGGCGCTGCGCCACCGCGATGTGACCGGCGGCCGCTGGAACGGCAAGACGGGCGATCAATGCGTGAGCGGGCAGGGCCAGATGGTGGATGTGGCGCTGTATGAATCCGTATTCAACATGATGGAATCGCTGGTGCCGGAATACGATCATGCCGGTGTGGTGCGCGAGCGGACCGGCGGCGCATTGCCGGGCATCGTGCCGTCCAATACCTACACCACGGGGGATGGCGAAAACATCGTTGTCGCAGGAAACGGCGATGCGATTTTCAAGCGGCTGATGATCGCAATCGGCCGTAACGATATGGCGAGCGATCCGGAACTGGCGCGCAATGACGGCCGCGTGCCGCGCACGGCTGAAATCGATGCTGCAATCCAGGCGTGGTGCGCGACGCAAACCATCGACAGCGCGCTTGCCACGCTAAAGGCAGCCGATGTGCCGGTCGGTAAAATCTATTCGGTCCGCGACATGATGACCGATCCGCAATTTCTCGCACGCGGCATGTTCGAGCAGCACGCATTCGAAGATGGCACGCCGGTCAAGCTGCCTGCGATCACGCCCAAACTGTCGGAGACGCCCGGCGCCACGAAATGGCTGGGGCCTGCGCTGGGCGAGCACAACGTTGAAGTCCTGCATGCGCTGGGATACAATGACGACGGCATTGTGCAGCTGCGGCGCGAAGGCGTGATCTAGAATAATTTATCACCGGCGCGGTTTTCGTGTAAGCGACCTTCCCGACCAGAATGGAAGACAGTGCAATGATTATCAAGGCCGGGCCAAAATGACAAAATCAGGAGACACCATGAAATTCAACTGGAAACAATTCGCGATTGGGCTGGGCCTGTTCCTGCTGGGATATTTGACGTTCAATGGCAGCCTGTTTGCGCAGACTGTCGAAAAGCAGAAAGTTTCGATCGCGGTCGGGGGCAAAAACCTGCTTTACTATCTGCCGCTGACAATCGCGGAGCAGCTGGGGTATTTCAAGGACGAGGGCCTGCAGGTCGAGATCAGCGATTTCGCCGGCGGCGCCAAGGCGCTGCAGGCGCTGGTGGGTGGCAGCGCGGATGTGGTGTCCGGCGCTTACGAGCATACCATTAACATGCAGTCCAAAGGACAGCACATCACTGCTTTCGTATTGCAGGCACGCGCGCCACAGATCGTATTCGCGACGTCCAACAAGACCATGCCCAACTACAAGTCCATCGCGGATTTGAAGGGCAAGAAAATAGGCGTGACCGCGCCCGGTTCTTCCACCAACATGATGGCCAATTTCGTGCTCGCAAAAGGTGGTTTGAAACCCACGGACGTTTCCTTCATCGGTGTCGGCACTGCCGCAGGTGCATTGTCCGCATTGCGCTCCGGCCAGATTGACGCGATCTCCAACCTCGATCCCGTGATCACCATGCTGCAGCAAAAAAACGAGATCAGGATAATTGCAGATGCCCGCACGCTGAAGGATACCGAAGATGTATTCGGCGGGCCGATGCCGGCCGCAAGCTTGTATACATCGGACGCGTTCCTGAAAAAATATCCGAATACGGCGCAAGGCTTGACTAATGCGATGGTGCGCGCACTGGCATGGATTCAAAAAGCCGGTCCTTCCGATATCGTCAAGGTAGTGCCGGAGAGTTACCAGCTCGGCGACCGCGGCTTGTACCTCGAAGCGTTCAAGAATGTGCGCGAAGCGATTTCGGTGGACGGCTCTTTCCCGGCGGCGGGTCCGGCGACCGCATTGAAGGCCTTGCAGGCATTTGAACCGGACCTTGCCGGAAAGAATATCGATCTGTCGAAGACTTTCACCAATGAACTGGTGAAAAAGGCGCATGCGAAATATAAATGACATGCCGTTGCGCTCAGTGCCGGAACCAGCCTCTTGCATCATATCCGATCGCTGTTCGTGGCAGCCATGACCAGCAATGCTCCGCGCGAGTGACAAGCCGATGACCCCGGCGCTTTGGCTCGACGATATCAGCTGCACCTTCGTGTCCAAGGATGACCGTTCGCAGCGCTATACGGCGGTTGCCGACACCACCTTATCGATCGCACCGGGCGAATTCGTGTCGGTGGTCGGTCCGACCGGCTGCGGCAAATCGACGTTGCTCAATGTCGGTGCCGGCTTGCTTGAACCATCGTCAGGCAGCGTCAAGGTATTCGGCGAACAGCTCAACGGGATCAACCGCCGCGCCGGCTACATGTTTCAGTCGGAAGCGCTGATGCCATGGCGCAGCGCGCTGCAAAACGTCATTGCAGGACTGCAGTTTCGTGGCGTCGATGAAGCGCAGGCGCAGCAGCTGGGGGAGGACTGGCTGGTCAGGGTCGGCTTGCAGGGTTTCGGCGATCGTTATCCGCATCAGTTATCCGGCGGCATGCGCAAGCGTGTCGCATTGGCGCAAACCTTGATTCTCGACCCCGACATCATATTGATGGACGAGCCATTTTCCGCACTCGATATCCAGACCAGGCAACTGATGGAAAACGAAGTGCTGGAATTGTGGAGTGCCAAAAAGAAAGCAGTGCTGTTCATCACACACGATCTGGATGAAGCGATCGCGATGTCGGACCGCGTGGTAGTGCTGTCGGCAGGTCCGGCGACTCGTCCGATCGGCGAGTTCGTCATCGATTTGCCGCGCCCTCGCGATGTGGCCGAAGTGCGCATACATCCGCGTTTTGTCGAACTGCATGCGCAGATCTGGAGCGTGCTGCGCGATGAGGTGCTGAAGGGCTATCAACAGCAAAAAGTGCGTGCCTAGAGTGTTCAAGAACCTTCTCCTGTCGCGATAGAAAGATTAAAAGCGCCGATCAGTCATGTGGAACGCCATCAAACCCAACAATAAAAACCTGCTCATCTGGCAAGCGCTTGTGCTGATCGTTTTTTTCACGATATGGCATCTCGTGTCGCGCAATGCGCAAACGGCGTTCTTTTTCGGAGAGCCGGTCAAGGTGCTCGGCCGTGTCTGGCAATGGTTCACGGTGGGCAGCGGCAGCCTTGAAGTCGGCTTCGGCGACACCACCTGGTTTACCCTACGCTTTCCGGCGGAAATTTATTCCCACCTGCTGGTGACGCTCACTGAAACCATGCTCGCATTCGTCATCGGCACTTCGCTGGGACTGGGCATCGGACTCTGGCTGGCACTTTCTCCGCTGGCTTCGGCGATCCTGGACCCTTACATCAAAGCTGCCAATTCAATGCCACGGGTGATTCTGGCGCCGATTTTCGCGATGTGGTTCGGATTGGGGATCTGGTCCAAGGTGGCGCTGGCAGTTACGCTGGTGTTTTTCATCGTGTTTTTCAATGTCTACCAGGGCGTCAAGGAAGTCAGCCCGATCGTACTGGCAAATGCAAAAATGCTGGGAGCGAACGGCCGGCAGTTGCTGCGCACCGTGTATTTGCCGTCGGCGACATCGTGGGTGTTTTCCAGCCTGCACACGTCGGTCGGACTGGCATTTGTCGGCGCCATCGTCGGAGAGTATCTGGGCTCCGCGCGCGGTGTGGGATACCTGATCCTGCAGGCCGAAGGGACCTTCGATATCAATACCGTATTCGCTGGGATTCTGGTATTGACTGCATTTGCGCTGGTGCTTGACGGACTGGTCGGAATGATCGAAAAGCGCCTGATGAAGTGGCAGCCTAAATCCGGTGAGACGGAGAAGATGTAGCGTGACGATATAACGTGCGCGCAGTCAAATACAAGGGCGAGAATTGGTACGGTTCAGTTACCAGCCTCGCCGCTACAAATCAGCGTACTGCATCGATCAGCTTTTCCAGTTTCACCGCGTCGGCGCAGAATGCGCGGATGCCTTCAGCCAGCTTTTCCGTTGCCATCGCATCGTCGTTCAACATCGTGCGGAAGTTTTTTTCATCCAGCGTCAATTTCTTCAGATCCGCCGATTGTGCGTCTTCCGCGTTCAGCTTGCGGCTAACCGGCGCATCGCTTTCGACCAGTTTCTGCAATAGTTCGGGACTGATCGTCAGCAAGTCGCACCCTGCGAGTTCAACAATCTGCGAGGTATTGCGGAAGCTCGCGCCCATCACTTCGGTTGCATAGCCGAATTTCCTGTAATAGCTGTAAATCCGCCTGACCGATTGCACGCCCGGGTCGTCCGCGCCGGTGTATTCCTGTCCGGTCGATTTTTTGTACCAGTCGTAGATGCGTCCGACGAACGGGGAAATAAGCTGTGCGCCGGCATCGGCGCATGCGATGGCCTGCGGCAGTGCGAACAGCAAGGTCATGTTGCAGCGGATGCCTTCATTTTCCAGCAACTCCGCGGCGCGGATGCCCTCCCAGGTCGATGCGATCTTGATCAGCACACGCTCGCGTGAAATGCCGGCCGCTTCATACAGCGCGATCAGCGCGCGGCCCTTGTCGATCGTGCCTTGGGTATCGAAGGACAGGCGCGCATCGGTCTCGGTCGATACGCGGCCGGGGATGATGCCGAGAATTTCCAGGCCGAACGCTATCAGCAGCCGGTCAATGATCTCGGATCGGGATTTGCGGGCATGGTCGCGCACCGTCTTTTCAAGCAGCGGCTTGTATTCGTCTTTCTGTACCGCTTTCAGAATCAGCGACGGGTTGGTGGTCGCGTCGCGCGGCGAAAACGCCTTGATGCTCTGGAAATCCCCGGTATCGGCGACGATCGTGGTGTATTGCTTGAGTTGTTCGAGTTGGTTCATGGCAGTGATTGACGGTGAGCCGGCAAGGCGCCGAATATATAAAACAAATTGTACGCAATTCTGATACCTGGCGGATGATTGCACGTTGATGCTAGTCAGCGCCGCCATTGATTTCTTGCGGATGCTGCAGAAACGAATCGAATTGCATGTTGATTCTTTGCAGCGCCTTTTGCGCATTTTGCATTTTTTTGCGGAAATCCGGCCCGCGTTTCAATGCCAGCCCGACCGCCAGGATATCGATCACGACCAGATGCGCGAGGCGAGCTGAAATCGGCGTGTAGGGATCGGTATTGAAGCTTAGATCGATCGGTACCAGCACGGTCGCCGCTGCCGCAAGCGGCGTGCCGCTCGGTGCCAGCACGATGACATCGGCGCCTCCCCGGCGCGCGAGATGGGCGCTGTGCAACAGGGCGGTGCTGCCGCCGCGCTGCGAAATGCAAACCACCGTATCGCCTTTTTGCAGCAGCGCCGCGGCAATGCTGTGGATATGAGGGTCGGTGTAGGCCACGGTCGGCACGCCGGAACGGAAAAACTTGTGCTGAGCGTCGGCGGCTATGATGCCGGAAGTTCCCTGACCGTAGAACTCGATTTTGCTGGAGCGGGCCAGCACATCCAGCGCCCGCTGGATTGCTTCCGGATCGAGATTGGTGCGCAGATCCATCAGCGTATTGATCGAGCGGCTGCAAATCTTGCCAACCAGGTCGGTTGCGACATCATCCTGCAATGGCAATTGATCCGCACCGGGCGGCGCCAGCGCCAGGCCTTGCGCCAGCCTCAGCTTGAACTCATGCCAGCCGTCATAGCCGATCGCGCGGCAAAAGCGTACCACCGTCGGTTCTGACACCTGAGCGCTTTTTGCCAGCGCGGTAATGTTTTCCGTGATGGTCAGCTCGGGATTTTCCAGCACCGCCAGCGCGACCTTTTTTTCCGACTTCGACAGTGAGTCGAGTTGCGTACGGATCGAATCGAGCATCATTTGCCTGTCTTACTCCTCTTCCATTTCCGGCAACGCTTCTTCGCGCCACTGCAAGCCGTCGCGTCCGATCAAGGCACTCGCGGCGGCGGGGCCCCAGGTTCCGGCGATGTAGGGCATCGGCTCGGTTTCGCTTTGCTCCCAAAAATCGAGGATAGGCTCCACCCATTCCCATGCTGCTTCCAGTTCGTCGCTGCGCATGAACAGCGTCAGTTGACCGCGCAGCACATCGAGCAGCAAGCGATGGTAGGCGTCCATGCGCGGCGTCTTGAAAGTTTCGGTAAAGTCGAGCTCCAGCTCTACCGGTTTCAAACGCATGCCGTCGCCCGGCGTTTTTGCCATCAGGTTCAATTGCAGGCCCTCGTCCGGCTGCAGCCGGATCACGAGGCAATTAGGTTGAAAGCTGCCGGTCGACTGCGCAAAAATGGAATGCGGAATCGATTTGAAACGAACTACGATTTCAGCCAGTTGATCCGCCATCCGTTTGCCGGTGCGCAGGTAAAACGGCACGCCGGCCCAGCGCCAGGTATCGATCTCGGCTTTCACCGCGACGAAGGTTTCGGTGCGTGAACGCGGATCGGCATTAGGTTCCCTGCGATAACCCGGCACCGGCACGCCATCCACATGACCGGAACGATATTGGCCGCGCACAACGTTTTGCGTCAGTGCGGCCGGCGTGAAAGGCTTGAGCGAACGCAGCACTTTCAGCTTCTCGTCGCGCACCGCATCGGGCGTGACCGATAGCGGCGGTTCCATGGCGACGATGCAGAGCAATTGCAGCAAGTGATTTTGCAGCATGTCGCGCAATGCGCCGGACGTATCGTAATAACCCATGCGGTTGCCGACACCGATTTCTTCCGCGATCGTGATCTGCACATCGGAAATCCATTCGCGCCGCCATAACGGCTCGAACAGCACATTTCCAAAACGTAGCGCCAGCAGATTCTGTACCGCTTCCTTGCCCAGGTAGTGGTCGATGCGGAATATCTGCGATTCGGCAAAGACGCTTCCGACTTCCGCATTG
>DASYKE010000142.1:0-17573 GCA_035995725.1 Burkholderiaceae bacterium
GGCGTTTGTGCATAGCCCTGCCGTGTCGACGCAGCAAATGACCGATACGTTTTTGGCCGCCTTGAAATCGCCTGTCGATGCCGAGGCGAAAAATTTCGTCAAGGCGCTGGCCGACAATGGCCGTCTGACGCTGTTGCCTGAAATCGCTGCGCAATTTCACGTGCTGAAAAATGCACATGAAGGTGCGGACGATGCAGAGATCACCAGCGCATTTGCGCTGTCGGACTCGCAGGTCAGCGAATTGGTCGCTGCGCTGGAAAAGAAATTTGGTCGCAAGTTGCTGCCGTCTGTTGCCGTCGATAGCGGCTTGATTGGCGGTGTACGCGTGGTTATCGGCGATGAAGTGCTCGACACTTCCGTGCGTGCCAAGCTGCAACAGTTACATGTTGCTTTGACTGCTTAATATTGTCAGTCATAGCCCCTAGCGTAAGCGAAGAGAATATTTTTAGGAGTTTGTATGCAACTCAACGCGTCTGAAATCAGCGAACTGATCAAGAGCCGGATTCAAGGGCTTGGCGACACCGCCGAGATTCGCAATCAAGGCACGGTCATTTCGGTGACCGACGGCATCGTCCGCGTCCACGGCCTATCCGACGCGATGCAAGGTGAGATGCTGGAATTCCCAGGCAACACGTTCGGCCTCGCGTTGAACCTCGAGCGTGATTCGGTCGGCGCCGTTATTCTGGGCGACTACGAGCACATTTCGGAAGGCGACACCGTTAAAACCACCGGTCGCATCCTGGAAGTGCCGATCGGCCCCGAGCTCAAAGGTCGCGTGGTCAACGCGCTCGGTCAGCCGATCGACGGCAAAGGTGCGATCAACACCAAGTTGACTGCCCCGATCGAAAAGATCGCACCGGGCGTTATCGCACGTCAATCCGTGTCGCAACCGATGCAGACCGGCCTGAAGGCGATCGACTCGATGGTGCCGATCGGCCGCGGCCAGCGTGAATTGATCATTGGCGACCGCCAGACCGGCAAGTCTGCGGTGGCAATCGACGCGATCATCAATCAGAAGGGCCAGGACATGACGTGTATTTACGTCGCGATCGGCCAAAAAGCCTCTTCCATCAAAAACGTGGTGCGCGCCCTGGAACAGCACGGCGCAATGGATTACACCATCGTGGTTGCCGCTTCCGCTTCCGAGTCCGCCGCAATGCAATACGTGTCGGCCTACTCCGGCTGCGCGATGGGCGAGTATTTCCGCGACCGCGGCCAGGACGCATTGATCGTGTACGACGATCTGTCCAAGCAGGCTGTCGCATATCGCCAGGTATCGCTGCTGCTGCGCCGTCCGCCGGGCCGTGAAGCGTATCCCGGCGACGTGTTCTACCTGCACAGCCGTCTGCTCGAGCGCGCTGCACGCGTGAATCCGGATTACGTCGAAGCGTTCACCAAGGGTGCAGTCAAAGGGAAGACCGGCTCGCTGACCGCATTGCCGATCATCGAAACGCAGGCGGGCGACGTATCCGCATTCGTTCCGACCAACGTGATCTCGATTACGGATGGTCAGATCTTCCTGGAAACTTCATTGTTCAACGCCGGTATCCGTCCTGCGATCAACGCCGGTATTTCGGTGTCGCGCGTCGGCGGCGCTGCGCAGACCAAGGTGATCAAGAGCCTGTCCGGCGGTATCCGTACCGACCTGGCGCAATATCGCGAACTGGCCGCTTTTGCGCAATTCGCATCCGACCTCGACGAGGCAACCCGCAGGCAGCTGGATCGTGGTGCACGCGTGACCGAGCTGCTGAAGCAGCCGCAATATTCGCCGCTGCCGATTTCATTGATGGCGGTGTCGTTGTTCGCCGTGAACAAGGGGTTTTTCGACAGCATCGAAGTGAAGAAAGTACTCGCCTTTGAATCGGGACTGCATAATTTCATGAAGACCAGCCACGCCAAGCTGTTGCAGAAGATTGAAGAGACCAAGCAACTCGACAAGGATAGCGAAGGCGAGTTGGCTGCTGCGATTGCCGCATTCAAAAAATCGTTCTGATCAACTGGAGCGACAAGGAGTAACAACGCATGGCTGCAGGCAAAGAGATACGGGGCAAGATCAAGAGCGTAGAAAATACGAAGAAGATCACCAAGGCGATGGAAATGGTCGCCGCATCCAAAATGCGCAAGGCGCAGGACCGGATGCGGTCGGCGCGTCCCTACAGCGACAAGATTCGCAATATCGCTTCCAATCTGGCGCAGGCGAATCCGGAGTACACGCATCCGTTCCTGATCAAGCAGGAGAATTCCAAGACCGTTGGCTTCATCGTTGTCACGACCGACAAGGGTTTGTGCGGCGGCATGAATACCAACGTGTTGCGACTGGTCACCACCAAGTTGCGCGAGCTCGAAGCCCAAGGGCGCAAGACGGAAGCGGTCGCGATCGGCAACAAGGGTTTGGGTTTCCTCAATCGCATCGGTGCAAAAGTGGTTGCGCACGCAGTGCAGCTCGGCGATACCCCGCACCTGGACAAGTTGATCGGCCCGGTGAAGGTATTGCTCGACGCCTATCAGGAAGGCAAGCTGGATGCGGTCTATCTGGTTTACACCAAGTTCATCAACACGATGAAGCAGGAGCCGATGATGGAGCAATTGCTGCCATTGTCCGCCGACCGGCTGCAGGGCGACAAGGGAAACCATTCTTGGGATTATCTTTATGAACCCGATCCGCAGACCGTGATCGACGAGCTGCTGGTGCGTTATGTCGAGGCGCTGATTTACCAGGCTGTCGCTGAAAATCTGGCGTCCGAACAGTCGGCGCGCATGGTGGCAATGAAATCGGCTTCCGACAATGCGGGCAACGTGATTGGCGAGCTGAAGCTGGTCTATAACAAGACGCGTCAGGCTGCAATTACCAAAGAGCTTTCTGAAATTGTCGCCGGGGCGGCAGCAGTTTAATGTGATTGCGGGACAGAGTTTATAAGGCGCGAAGGCGCCGAGTTACTCTGTCCCCAAGATATTAGAAGGATTGCGGGACAGAATTAAGCGCAGCAGTACTCTGTCCTCAACTGACCATAAGAATTTATATTTACTATTGAAGGAACGAAAATGGCTGATGGCAAGATCGTTCAGTGTATCGGCGCTGTGGTGGACGTTGAGTTTCCTCGCAACGCGATGCCTAAGATTTACGATGCGTTGAAAATGGCGGGCTCCGAATTGACCCTGGAAGTGCAGCAGCAGCTCGGCGACGGTATCGTCCGTACCATCGCACTGGGCAGCTCCGACGGCCTGCGTCGCGGCATGATGATCCAGAACACCGGCAACCCGATTTCGGTGCCGATCGGCCCTGCCACACTGGGCCGCATCATGGACGTGCTCGGCCACCCGATCGACGAAGCTGGTCCGGTCGCGACCGATCTGCGCGCGCCGATTCACCGCAAGGCTCCTGCCTACGACGAACTGTCCCCATCGCAGGAACTGCTTGAAACCGGCATCAAGGTGATCGACCTGGTCTGCCCGTTCGCAAAAGGCGGCAAGGTCGGCCTGTTCGGCGGCGCCGGCGTGGGCAAGACCGTCAACATGATGGAACTGATTAACAACATCGCAAAACAGCACGCCGGTTTGTCGGTGTTTGCCGGCGTGGGTGAGCGTACTCGTGAGGGTAACGACTTTTACCACGAGATGAAGGACTCCAACGTGCTGGACAAGGTCGCGATGGTCTACGGACAGATGAACGAACCGCCGGGCAACCGTCTGCGCGTGGCATTGACCGGCCTGACGATTGCGGAAGGCTTCCGCGACGAAGGCAAGGACGTGCTGTTCTTCGTCGACAATATTTATCGTTACACACTGGCCGGTACCGAAGTGTCCGCACTGCTGGGCCGTATGCCTTCGGCGGTGGGTTACCAGCCGACGCTGGCCGAAGAGATGGGCCGTCTGCAAGAGCGCATCACCTCGACCAAGACCGGTTCGATCACATCGATCCAGGCCGTGTACGTGCCAGCCGATGACTTGACCGACCCGTCGCCTGCCACCACTTTTGCGCACTTGGATTCTACTGTTGTGCTGTCGCGCGATATCGCTTCGCTCGGTATTTATCCAGCGGTCGATCCGCTCGATTCGACCTCGCGTCAGCTCGATCCGAACGTGGTTGGCCAGGACCATTATGAAACCGCGCGCGCAGTGCAGGGCACGCTGCAGCGCTACAAGGAATTGCGCGACATTATCGCGATTCTGGGCATGGACGAATTGGCCCCGGAAGACAAACTGCTGGTCGCACGTGCGCGCAAGATGCAGCGTTTCCTGTCGCAGCCATTCCACGTTGCCGAAGTGTTTACCGGCTCGCCCGGCAAATACGTTTCACTCAAAGACACGATCAAGGGCTTCAAGATGATCGCGTCCGGCGAACTCGATCATCTGCCGGAACAAGCGTTTTACATGGTCGGCACGATCGACGAAGCAATCGAAAAAGCCAAGAAGATTCAATAATCGTTTTGCGGCGGCGTGCGTGCAATAGTGCGTGTGCCGCCTGCGATCCGTAGCGCTTTTTCGATGAACGAAACAAGGTTCTAACATGGCAAACACTATTCACGTCGACGTGGTCTCCGCGGAAGCGCAAATCTTTTCCGGCGAAGCGGAATTCGTCGCGTTACCGGGCGAAGCCGGTGAACTGGGTATTTATCCCAAGCACACACCGCTGATCACCCGCATCAGGCCGGGTGCGGTACGCATCAAGGTGGTCGGTCAGGACGAAGAAGAATTCGTATTCGTCGCCGGGGGTATCCTGGAAGTGCAGCCGAACACCGTTACCGTGCTGGCCGATACCGCGATCCGCGGCGCCGACCTGGATGAAGCGAAGGCTGCCGAAGCGAAGAAGCTGGCGGAAGAAGCACTGGTCAATAGGGAGTCGAAAATCGACTATGCGGCGGCGCAGGCCGAACTGGCAGTTGCGGTTGCTCAATTGGCGGCGATTCAGAAATTGCGCCACAAGCGCTGATCGTATTACAGGCGTTACAATGAACGGCAGCTTCGGCTGCCTTTTTTTATTCCAGTTTTTTGGGACGGAGTTTGTGAGGCGCGGAGGCGCCGATTCATCCGATCCTCCTTTGAGGGGACTCTCTCCGCAACCAACCAGCACTATTGCAAATGACAGACGCAATCAAATCCATCCCCGCTCTACTGAAAAATTGCCGCACGATCGCCGTGGTCGGACTTTCAGAAAAATCCGATCGGCCCAGCCACGGAGTTGCGCACTACATGCAGCGGCAAGGCTATCGGATCATTCCGGTAAATCCAATGTATGCGGGTACTCACATTCTTGGAGAGCATTGTTATGCTTCGCTCACGAAAGCGGCCGAAGCATTGGCGGAAACGAATGTCAGGATCGACATCGTCGACTGCTTCCGCAAATCCGAGGCCATGGTACCAATTGCAGAGGAAGCGATCGCCATCCGCGCGCAGTGCTTATGGATGCAGCTTGGTGTCATCAACGACGAGGCGGCGGACAAAGCGCACACCGCCGGCCTCGCAGTGGTGATGGACCGCTGCATCAAGATCGAACACATGAATACGCGCTAGCAGCGACGACCGGAAAGCACGAAAGCATGACAGCTATTGTCTGCAAGTAAAAAGAAGATGGTAAATATCGAGGCTGCTGCTGGCAGCCAATGATTATGTGGATACCTGTACGGGCGGCTTGCCGGCGACGGCATCCCGGCCGGCAATCCACGCGTCGAGTTTGCGCTCGGTGTCCTTGGGCAAATGCAAACCCAGTTTCGAGCGCCGCCACAGCATGTCGGCAGCGCAGGTTGCCCATTCATGTTGCATCCAGTACGCTGCTTCCGCCTCAAACAGTTGCGGCGCAATCTCCCGACCCATGTCGGCAATGCTGGTACGACCGCTCAATAACGTGTGAATTCGCGTGCCGTACGCGCGCGCATAGCGCGCCACCAGCTCCGGCGCCAGCCACCCGTATTGCTGCTGCAAGCCCTGTACATACCGATCGAATTCAAGAACCGATTTGTTTGTCGGCCGCGCGCCGAACAAGTCGCCGCCCGGTAGACAGGCATCCGCCGTCCAGCCGGCATTGTGATTGGACAAGCAGGGCGCAATCAGGTCGACCGCTTCTTCCGCCAGCCTGCGAAAGGTAGTGATCTTGCCGCCAAATACGGACAGCAGCGGCGCACCATCGGTATCGAGCTCGAGCCGGTAATCGCGCGTGACTTCGGATGCAGCTGTGTATTCCCTTCGGCGACCAACGGGAGTGCAGAGCTCGGCTGTGGCGTTGCACTCCCGTTGGTCGCACTCCCTTCGGTCGGCTGTGCACTCCCTTCGGTCGTCGGACGCTTCGTCCTCGACCAGGGGGCGCACGCCGGAATACGACCAGACCACATCGGCCGGCGCAATCGGTCTCTGAAAGTAGCGGTTGGTCAATTCACACAGGTAGGCGACTTCATCGGCTCCGATCGCGACCTTGTCGGCATCGCCGTGGTAGTCGATATCGGTGGTGCCGATCAGCGTGAAATCATGCTCGTACGGAATGGCGAATACGATACGCCGGTCCGGATGCTGGAAGATGTACGCATACGGATGATCGAACAGCTTGTCGACCACGATGTGGCTGCCTTTGATCAATCGCACTGTCTTGCCGGCGGGCCGATGTGTGGCCGCACGCAGAAAGTGCCCGGCCCATGGACCGGTGGCATCGACCAGGCAGCGCGCATCCACACCAACCGTTTCACCGCTGCTGCTGCGCAGCGTGGCGGCCCAGCGCCCGCCGTGCCGCCGTGCCGATTCGCACGCGGTATGGGTCAGGATTGTCGAACCCCTTTCAGCCGCATCGATTGCATTCAACACCACCAGCCGTGCATCGTCGACCCAGCCGTCGGAATAGACAAAGCCGCGGCTGAAACCGGATTTCAACGGCTTGCCAGCCGGATGCCGACGCAGGTCGGCGCCGGTGGAGCGTGGCAGCAGCTCGCGTCGAGCCAGGTGATCGTAGAGGAATAAACCGGCGCGTATCATCCAGCCCGGGCGCTGTCCCCGGTCATGCGGCATGACGAAGCGCAGCGGCCATATGATATGGGGAGCGGCGCGCAGCAAGACCTCGCGTTCGATCAATGCCTTGCGCACCAGGCCGAATTCGTACTGCTCCAGGTAGCGCAATCCGCCGTGGATCAGCTTGGTCGATGCCGACGAGGTATGCGAAGCGAGATCATCCTTGTCGCACAGCACGACGGACAGACCGCGTCCGGCGGCATCGCGCGCGATACCGGTGCCATTGATACCGCCGCCTACTATCAGTACATCGCAATCGATCGCGTGCTGTGCCATGTGGTTTTGTAGCGAAGATGATTACGGGAGCCGGGCGATGGAAAGAAACCCCTCCACTTTGAGCGACTTTTTGCCCGGCGTTCCTAAATCATTCTGCGCCTTGGTAATATACAAATCTGAAAAATACGAAGAATACCAACAATAGGAAACAAGGTTACGAATATTTCAGTTCGTTTCATTGTTGCAGCGCCAAAGAGAATGCAATGGACTTGATCACCAATCCGGACTTCTGGGAAACCGCCAGTTTTGTCGTCACCGTATTCGCATTGCCGTTTGCGATTTTCCTCTTCCTGTTTGAGCAGCGCAAGGAGCGCGACGCCGAAGATGAGGAAGCATATCAATTGCTGCAGAACGCATATAGCGATTTTTTAAAAATCGTACTCGACAACCCCGATCTGCAACTGCGCAGCGCGACCACCCGCACCGACCTCAACGATGAGCAGCTCGAGCGTAGGCTGATTATCTTCGAGATGCTGGTTGCGCTGTTCGAACGCGCCTACATCGTATCGTATGAACCCGACTTGAGAGGCGTCGCGCTGCGGCGCTGGAATTCCTGGGACGACTACATGCGCGAATGGTGCCGCCGCCACGATTTTTTTTCCCTGCTGCCGCAGTTATTGCGTGGCGAGGACCCGGATTTCGCCGCCTATATCCGCGCCATCGCTGTTGAAGAACATCCCGGCAAGGTGGCCCAGGAGCACTGACATAAAGGCAAGTCGCTGCCGGCGGAATTCGGCAGTCCGGTGCCGGCGTCTTTGGGCGATAATACGGACTTCCCCAAAGCGTCCCATAGCGACCCTGATGTCCACTTCTTTCGCCCCTCTCAAAAACGACACTTTCCTGCGTGCGCTGCTGCGCCAGCCGACCGACTACACGCCATTGTGGCTGATGCGCCAGGCCGGCCGTTATCTGCCGGAATACCGTGCGACCCGCCAGCGTGCCGGCTCCTTCCTGGGACTTGCCAAGAATCCGGACTACGCCACCGAGGTCACGCTGCAGCCGCTTGACCGTTATGCGCTCGATGCGGCCATCCTGTTCTCTGACATCCTGACGGTGCCGGACGCGATGGGGCTGGGCCTTTATTTCGCCGACGGCGAGGGGCCGAAATTCGAGCGTCCGCTGCGTGATGAAAAAGCCGTGATGGCATTGCGGGCGCCGGATCTGGGCTCGCTGCAATACGTGTTCGATGCCGTTACGCAAATACGCACCGAATTGAATGGCCGCGTGCCACTGATCGGCTTTTCCGGCAGCCCGTGGACGCTGGCCTGCTATATGGTCGAAGGCGGCGGATCGGACGACTTCCGCACCGTCAAAACCATGCTGTACAACCGGCCCGACCTGATGCATCGCATCCTGCAAACCAATGCCGGTGCGGTTGCCGCGTATTTGAATGCACAAATCGAGGCCGGCGCGCAGGCGGTAATGATTTTCGACACCTGGGGCGGGGCGCTGGCCGACGGCGCGTATCAGCAGTTTTCGCTCGATTACATGCGCGCCGTGGTCGGGCGATTAAAGCACGATAAGGATGGCATTCATATCCCGAGCATCGTTTTTACCAAGGGCGGCGGTTTATGGCTGGAGCAGATCGCAGATATCGGCGCCGACGCGGTCGGACTGGACTGGACCGTCAATCTGGCCGATGCGCGCGCTCGCGTCGGCCATCGCGTGGCGTTGCAAGGCAATCTCGACCCGGCGGTACTGTTTGCCGACCCTGGCCAGATCCGTACTGAAGTCGGCAAAGTGCTCGAATCGTTTGGTGCGGCGCAAACAGGTGCAGGCCATGTCTTCAACCTCGGTCACGGCATTTCCCAGTTCACGCCGCCTGACGCGGTCGCAACGATGGTGGATGCGGTGCATGACGTCAGTCGACGCATGCGTCAAGGATAATGATTGCCTTGCATCAATGCCAAAGTTTTACTGGTAAATACGTCATGCGAACTTAACAACTTAGAACAGTCCCGCTAGTGCGGCGAAGAGCCCCGCGAACGAGCCGCCAACAAATGCAATTGCACTTGGGAAATACGAAAATCGATTATTTTCGAGATGAATCCAGGTAACTTATTCACAAAATATAATTCGTGACGGATTATGGCCAGATTTGTTAATTGTAATCTTATAGCTGCAGAAATATTTTTTAAGTATTTGATTTTAAATGGTTTTAGTTTTGCTCTTTATTTAGGCATGTAGTCAAAAGGGGCATAAAGTCTAGCGTCTGTCAGCTTTCGCAAACTTTGTCCACAAAGTTATCCACAGCATTTGTGGATAGAGGCAAAAAGGCTTAAAAAACCATGAGTTACGCCGGGTTTTAAAATTTTACGTTAAGTATTAAAAAACAATCGTTGCTGTCGATATGCGTTTTTACAGTTTGGCGCCGAAAAACGCTATCGCTTCGATTGATTTAAAGACATGTGCACAGTCTTGACCGCAGGAAATTTAGAGCCCCAAAAATTGGTTCTGAACATGCCAGAAATCAACTTTTTCGCTTTATCGCCAGATAGTTATTCACAAAAATAACCTTGCATAAAAGAAATAAAAATATTTAACGGCAATTTTAATTGAGCGCATACATGTTTTTTAACTCTTTGATTTAAAAGAACTTATTTTCTGCTTTTCTTTTGCGCAATTTGTTGAGACCCGCGTAAAGTCAGGCATTTCCAACTGTCAAGAGCTGCTTACCCACAAAGTTATCCACAGCCTTTGTGGATAGTTTAAAAATCTCTTAAGAAACGGGTAGTTAGCTCACTTATTCAGGATTTACATTAAGTTGGCGCAGGCACGCATTCTCAAAATCGCACTCGACACTCCGCTTGACTTCTTCTTCGATTACCGATGGAGCGGGGATGCAATCGTGTCACCCGGCCCGGTTGTGGGTCAATTGGCGGTGGTACCGTTCGGGCGACGCGAAGTCGTCGGTGTCATCGTCGCAATCGGCGATGACACCGAATTGCCGCAAGACAAGCTCAAGGACACACTGGAGCTGCGTGCGCAGCTTGCGCCGTTGTCGGCTGAATGGCTCGCATTGTGTCGCTTCGCGGCCGATTATTATCAGCGTCCGTTGGGCGAAGTGATGATTCCGGGATTACCCAAAAACCTTCGCGCGCTAAAACCGACTTCGCTCGACCGGACACTGAAAAAACTGGAGCAGCGCATTGCCACGCACGATGCAAGTCCTGCCCGCATGCCGACGCTCAATGGCGGGCAGCAGCAGGCAGCGGACGCGATTGCTGCCGCCGACGGCTTCGCGCCGACCCTGCTGTACGGCGTGACCGGCAGCGGCAAGACCGAAGTCTATCTGCAAGCCGCGACCCGGATTCTGACGCAGGCCGGACAGGCAAAAAACCCGGCGCAAATCCTGATCCTGGTGCCTGAAATCAATCTCACGCCGCAGCTGGAAAGCAGCGTGCGCGACCGCTTCCCCGGGGTGATGGTCGCGACGCTGCATAGCGGTCTGGCCGAGGGCGAGCGGATGATGCACTGGCTGGCCGCGCATCTGGGCCATGCGCGCATCGTGCTCGGCACGCGCCTGGCGATCCTGGCCTCGCTGCCGCACTTGAAGCTGATCATCATCGACGAAGAACACGATCCGTCATACAAGCAGCAGGAAGGCTTGCGCTATTCGGCGCGCGACTTGGCGGTATGGCGCGCGCGCCAGCTCGCCATACCGATCGTGCTCGGCTCGGCCACGCCGTCGCTCGAAACCTGGCATCACGCGCAATCGGGCCGTTACCGCAAGCTGGATTTGCGCGAGCGCGCCGTCAAGGATGCGGTGCTGCCCAAGGTGCGATTAATCGACATGGAACGCGACAAGCCGGCCGAGGGCATCACGTCGACCTTGATCGCGGCGCTGAAACTGCGGCTGGAGCGCGGTGAACAATCGCTGCTGTTTCTCAACCGCCGCGGCTATGCGCCGGTGCTCAGTTGCGATGCCTGCGGCTGGGTCAGCAATTGCACGCGCTGCACATCGTTCATGGTGCTGCACAAACCGGAACACCGATTGCGCTGTCACCACTGCAGCCTGGAGTTGCGCATTCCGAAATCATGTCCGACCTGCGGCAACGTCGATCTGCAACCGCTCGGACGCGGCACGCAGCGGGTGGAGGAAGGGCTGCAGCGAGTTTTCCCGCAGGCGCGCATTCTGCGTATCGACGCCGACTCGACGCGGCGCAAGGGCAGTGCGCAAGCCGCATTTGATAGCGTCCATCGCGGCGAAGTCGATATCCTGATCGGCACCCAGATGGTCGCCAAAGGACATGATTTCAAAAACCTTACTTTGGTCGGTGCGCTGAACCCGGACACCTCGCTGTTTTCGCATGACTACCGCGCCAGCGAACGGCTGTTCGCGCAACTGATGCAAGTGGCGGGTCGCGCCGGTCGTGCGGCGCAAAAGGAGGGCGGCAGTGCCAGCGAAGTGCTGATCCAGACTCGATATCCGCAGCACCCGTTATATTCCGCCGTGATCGCGCATGACTACGACCGCTTTGCGACGACGCTGCTGGAAGAGCGGCAGCAAGCCTGCCTGCCGCCGTTCATCTACCAGGCACTGTTGCGGGCCGAAGCGAAAGAGTTGCAAACGGCGCTCGACTTTTTGCAAGCCGCCGCCGAGTGCGTCGCACATCCCGGCATCACGATCAACGACCCGATCCCGATGACGCTGACGCGGGTCGCCAACGTCGATCGTGCGCAATTGCTGGTCGAATCCTCGTCCCGTCCCGCGTTGCAGGCATTCCTGAAAACCTGGCTTGCCGCACTGCGCGAAATCAAAACGCGCGCGCGATGGTCGCTGGAAGTCGATCCGGTTGATATTTAATATATTATTTCGCCATTGAAATGCCGGGCGCAACTGCGCTACAGGCGTTGCGCCGCCGGTTCTCTGTCAGGGACGGTGGTGCAACCGGATCAAAATCCGTCCAATCGCCATCGACAAGAGTGCACTTGGGGTTGCTGCTAGTTTGGTCTTGATGCACTGACACGCAGTGACAGCCGGCAAAGCATGTTTGATTAATATTTAATTATCGACAATGTCAAAAGGCACCGTTATCTGCGAATGCTCGTTTCACCGAAACAAAGCAGGCGGTGCCTAGATGGTCCCCATGCCGCCAAGCCGGCCGTCTGCCGCCAATTGACGTATCACGCGAATCGTATCGATATCGGACTCCTGGTAGGCAGAGCGCCGAAATTCGTTGTAGAACGCATCCGTTGTGCCTTGGACATCCGCGCTGCTGTCCTCATATTCGAACCGAACAAAGAGCAAGCCGGGTTGCGGCTCTTCAATCGTCATGTGCAAGCTGGATACAGGAATATCCTTCTGTGCCGGCACGTGATAGCGCACTTGCTGCCGCGGCAGGAACGTGACGCGATCATGTACCACCAAGTCGCCATAACGCAATTCACGCCCGATCGATTCGTCCGACCGATTAACGATCTTGCATTCGTCGAGCGATTCCACGAAAATCTTGGGATCTTCTGCGCGCAACACCAAGCCGTGCCACAACTGATCGCGCGACAATGGATCAATCAGCGGATTGAGCGGATCGTTGATTTCAACCAGATGCGTGAATTTCATACCGACGGCGCAGTGCTGTTAATAAACGACGTCTTGCCGAAGCGTCAACAAGTGAACATGACGAGCCGGGAAAGAGTCCTCAGGGAGCAGGCACCTACTTTAACATGATCACCCCAGGCCTGTTGCGCTTCGCGCCATCTTCAAATCAGGCGATGTCATTGCCATCCCGTGACCAATTTCAATATAATGGCTCGTGGCCGTTGTGCCGGGATGGCGGCAACTTCGGCATCGCAGCCGGCCTGAATCGACATCAGCATAATTTTGATGGAAATTCTACATGGCGCTTCTTCATCGACGGTTGTCGATACTGGACGAAATTGCCGGCTGTCGGATTTGCGCGGAGCATCTGCCCAACCCGCCCAGGCCGGTACTCTCTGCAAGCAAAAGTGCGCGGCTGTTGATCGTCGGGCAGGCGCCGGGACGGCGCGTGCAGCAAAGCGGCGTTCCATGGAGCGACGCGTCGGGCGATCAATTGCGCGCATGGTTGCAGCTGTCGCCGCAACAATTTTACGATGTGCGGCGCATCGCCATCGTTCCCATTGGATTTTGCTATCCGGGTAAAGGACGAAACGGCGATTTGCCACCGCGCCCGGAATGCGCGCCGTTGTGGCATCCCCGCTTGCTCAAGGCAATGCCGGATATTCAATTGACCTTGCTGGTGGGCAGTCATGCTCAAGCCTACTACCTGCGGCAACGCCCAAAGCTGGCACTCACGGATGCGGTCGCGCATTATGCAGACTATTTGCCGCGCTTTTTCCCGTTGCCGCATCCCAGCCCGCGCAACCGATTCTGGCTGAGCCGCAATCCCTGGTTTACGAGCGAGGTATTGCCGGCGTTGCGCGAGCAGGTATCTGCAGCGCTGGCCGCCTAACATCGATCGATAACATTGCGGCGCAGGCGCTTTAGCGCCCGTTCAATTTTTTGACACTGGTTTTGCCGATCCGGCGCCAGAAGCATGCGGATATTGCCCGATGAGACTAAATTCCGACATCTGACGCAATCGGCTCGCTTGAAGGCCGGCAAGTTCGATACAATGGCGCGCTCCCTGTCTTTTGTCTGTGCGCATGTCAACTCCTCCGCAATTTGGTCTCAATACACCGCAACGCGAAGCCGTCAAATACATGGATGGTCCGTGCCTGGTGCTGGCCGGCGCCGGATCCGGCAAAACGCGCGTCATCACACAGAAGATTGCGCATCTGATCGAAGAATGCGGCTACGAATCAAAGCATATCGCCGCGCTGACTTTCACCAATAAAGCCGCCGCCGAAATGCAGGAACGCATCGCCAAGCTGTTGAAAGAACCGAAGCAGGCAAAACACTTGACAGTGTCCACTTTTCATTCGCTCGGCGTGCAAATTCTGCGGCGTGAAGCGAAAGAACTGGGTCTCAAGGACCGCTTCTCGATCATGGACAGCGACGATTGCTTTTCGCTGGTGCAGGATCTGGCAGTCACTACCGACAAGCAACTGATCCGCCGCATCCAGACCACAATGTCGTTGTGGAAAAACGGATTGGTCGACCCCGACGCTGCGCTGAAAAACGCGATCGACGAAAATGAGGCGCAAGCGGCGCGCATTTACCGCAATTACGTGGCGACACTGTCGTCGTATCAGGCAGTCGATTTCGACGACTTGATCCGCCTGCCGGTGGAACTGTTCCGCAGCAACGATGCGGTGCGCGACAAATGGCAACGCAAATTGCGTTACCTGCTGGTCGATGAATATCAGGACACCAACACTTGCCAATATGAACTGGTAAAACTGCTGGTCACCGGCGTCGGCAAGAAGCCGATGTTTACCGCGGTCGGCGACGACGACCAGGCGATTTATGCATGGCGCGGCGCCACCATCGAAAACCTGAAAACCCTGCAAATCGATTTTCCCGACCTCAAAGTCATCAAGCTGGAACAAAATTACCGCTCGACCACGCGCATCCTGCAGGCGGCCAATGCGGTCATCGGCAACAATCCGAAATTGTTTGAAAAATCGCTGTGGTCCGAACATGGACTGGGTGATCCGATCAAGGTCATGGGCATGGAAGATGACGAGCAGGAGGCCGATCAGGTCGCGATCATGCTGTCGGCGCACCGCTTCGAACGGCGGGCCAAATTCTCCGATTACGCAATCCTGTATCGCGGCAATCATCAGGCGCGCGTATTCGAAAAAGCCTTGCGGCGCGAGCGCATTCCCTATGTGATGTCCGGCGGCCAGAGCTTTTTCGATCGTGCCGAAATCAAGGACATCATCAGCTATCTGCGCCTGATCGCCAACGGCGACGACGATCCTGCGTTCATCCGCGCGGTAACGACACCCAAGCGCGGCGTCGGTCAGTCCACGCTGGAAGCGCTCGGCGCGTATGCGGGGCAATGGCAATGCTCGCTATTCGAGGCGGTATTCAAGGGCGGCCTCGAAGCCAAGCTCGCTGATCGCCAGCTGACGCCGCTGCGCGAATTCTGCGACTTCATCAATCGGCTCGAAGCACGCGCCAGCCGCGTCGGCGCCGCGGCCAGCGGAGAGAACGCGGCCGCGGTGCTGGACGATATGATGAAGGAAATAAATTACGAAGCCTATCTTTACGATACGTTCGATGATCGTCAGGCGCAAAGCAAATGGCAAAACGTGCTCGACTTCACGACATGGCTCAAGGAAAAAGGCAGCGGCGGCAAAGATGGCACCGACAATGAAAAGAGTCTGCTCGAACTGACTCAAATGGTGGCACTGATGAGCATGCTGGAAGGCCGCGACGAGGAACCGGATGCAGTGCGCATGTCGACACTGCATGCGTCGAAGGGCCTGGAATTCCCGCATGTTTTCCTGGTAGGCGTCGAAGAGGGTATTCTGCCGCACAAGGGCGGCCCTGACGCGCCGGAAGACACGCTTGGCGCACGCATCGAGGAAGAGCGCCGGCTGATGTATGTCGGCATCACGCGCGCGCAACGCAGTCTGCACATTACCTGGTGCAAAAAAAGAAAGCGGGCGCGGGAGAGCGTGAACTGCGAGATGTCGCGCTTCATCAAGGAGATGAAGCTTGATGAAGGCAATGCAGTTCCGACCGAAGAAGAAACGATCACGCCGCAGAACCGGCTGGCGAATTTGAAGGCGCTGTTGCAAAAGCCGAAGGCTGCGTGAGCGGGGCACCGCCTGGCAATGCCCGTGAATTCGAAAGTTCCAGGATCGCGCATTCCTTGTACTGTCGTACGACCCTGGTGTCGAACGTTGTCCCTATTTCGAGTTGGCCCTGCATTAGTCATCTTCCATCGGAAAACCGGTGTCGGTCGCTCCTCAGAAACCAGTTGAAGTAGCCAGGCAGCGCACATTACGCTGCGCCAATTTGCTCTATGGATTTTGTCCTTCGATAGAGATATCAATGCTGCCCAGGCCGGCAAACACAGCTTTCACTGCGGTGCCTGGCATGGCAAGCTCCATGCCGGTACAGGAGCCGGTGGTGACTATCTGTCCGGCGCGCAGCCCCCCGCATCGATGCGCGACATGATTGGCCAGCCAGGTCACAATACGCAATATATCGCCTGCCGGATTGCCGCCGACTGCGTCGATGCGCTTGTCTCCATTGAAGTAGAGCTCGACCGGCTGTCTGGTCTGATCGATGTCACATCGGTCGGTCCGTCCTGCGCTGTACAACAATGCTCCGTTGTTGAGCGAATCGGCAAGCACCGTCAGCGGATCCTGCCGGCGGTGATCGACGAAGCGGGAAGCGACAATTTCAATGGCCGGGTGAACCGAACCGACTGCGGCAACCACATCGGCGCTTGTATACGGAGCGGAGCGCGGAGGAAGGTCGTGCTTCAACAACAGGGCGATTTCTGCTTCAATCCCCAATCCGCCGGATGTTGGGAATGCGAGCGAACGCGGCGCCGTATGGATCAACGCTGAAGGCAGCGGTGCGCACGTAGGCAGCGCACCGGGGCCGCTCGCGCCTACTTTCCAGCCGCCGATCGGACCGAGCGACGCGATTATCGCGTCTTGTACTGCATAACTCTCCGTCACATCGCCCGGTACGCATTCGGTCGGCAGGTCCGATAGAAGCCGGCCACTTGTGCGCGCTTCGAGAAGCAGCCGTGCTGCGGTGTCAATCTTGATTTTGTTCATGTCGTTCTGTTAGGGCAGGTTAATGTGTTCAACGGCTTGCGCGGTCCGCCGCCAAGTCATCAAGTGATTGTACTGGACAGGCTATGACAGCTCGCGCAGCACTCTCCTAGGATAGAGTATTGAAGGCTTCATGAATAGACTGAGCCGGTCTGGATTTTCCGGGCGGATTAATGCAGCAACACGCCGGAAAACAATGCCGGGTAATTCAAAAATTTTTAAGAGATGCCCGGAGATCGCCTGGGGCGTTGGTTTGCGAAGCTGGGACTAATCTGGTTAAATGGCATTAGACTGTTTACAGGATGTTTCTTTCATATGAATGAAGTGGATTACCAATCGACCATGAATGTGATCGTAAAAAGGTCGGTTTGAGTTGGTGGCTGGGTCTTGAGCGTATTCGTCATCTTCATTGGTGATTTATGGGCATCGATATATTTTTTCGAAGCGTGAACCCGTAACAATATGAAACGCCCATGCGCGAATGTGAGCTCGCTTCGAAGCGCCCCATTTCCAGAGAATTAAGATCACTGAAATATTGAGAGATAAAAATGTCTTCTGAAATATCTGGCGCCATCAAAGTCCTCGCCTTCGACGTGTTTGGAACCGTAGTTGACTGGCATCAGTGCATCGCACGCGAAATC
>DASYKE010000143.1:0-8074 GCA_035995725.1 Burkholderiaceae bacterium
GCCGCAGAGCTTCCTGACGAAATACGTCTGGAGCCAGGACCACAAGGTGATCGCAATCCAGTACGCCACCATCGCCATCGCGGTGGGGCTGCTGGGGGTAGCCCTGTCCAACCTGATGCGCTTGCAACTGGGGTTCCCCGGCCGCTTTGCTTTCATCGACGCCACGCATTACTACCAGTTCATGACCATGCACGGCATGATCATGGTGATCTACCTGCTTACCGCCCTATTTCTCGGCGGCTTCGGCAATTACATGATTCCGCTGATGCTGGGGGCGCGGGACATGGTTTTTCCGTACCTCAATATGTTGAGCGTCTGGGTCTACCTGCTTTCGGTACTGGTGCTGCTCGCGAGCTTCTTCGCGCCGGGCGGCCCTACCGGCGCGGGATGGACCTTGTATCCGCCGCAGGCCATCCTGCCCGGCACGCCAGGTAACGACTGGGGCATTATCCTGATGCTGGTATCGCTGATAATCTTCATCGTGGCCACTACCATGGGCGGCTTGAATTACGTGACGACGGTATTGCAGGCGCGCACCGAAGGCATGACCCTGTTGCGCATGCCGCTGACGGTGTGGGGCATTTTCGTCGCGACCGTGCTGGCGCTGCTGGCGTTCCCCGCGCTGTTCGTCAGCGGCGTGATGATGCTGCTCGACAAGACGATGGGCACCAGTTTCTTCATGCCGGCGCTGGTGTCGATGGGACAGGTGACCGGTTACAAGGGCGGCAGTCCCTTGCTGTTCCAGCACCTGTTCTGGTTTTTCGGCCATCCCGAGGTCTACATCGTGGCGTTGCCGGCCTTCGGCATCGTGTCCGACCTGATCAGCGTGCATGCACGCAAGAGCATTTTCGGTTATCGCACCATGGTGTGGGCGATTCTCGCCATCGGTGTGCTGTCGGTCGTGGTGTGGGCGCACCATATGTTCGTCAGCGGCATGAATCCGTATTTCGGCTTCTTCTTCGCCACCACGACGCTGATCATTGCGGTGCCGACCGCGATCAAGGTGTACAACTGGGTGCTGACGCTATGGCGCGGCGATATCCATCTCACGGTACCGATGCTGTTTGCGCTTGCCTTTCTCTGCACCTTCCTGATCGGCGGGCTGACCGGACTGTTTCTCGGCAATGTAAGCGTCGATATTCCGCTGTCGAATACTTATTTCGTGGTGGCGCATTTCCACATGGTGATGGGCGTGGCGCCGATACTGGTGGTGTTCGGCGGCATTTATCACTGGTTTCCCAAAGTCACCGGACGCATGCTCAACGATACGCTCGGCAAGCTGCATTTCTGGATCACCTTCCTCGGTACCTATGCCATCTTCTTTCCCATGCACTACCTCGGCCTGCTCGGCATGCCGCGGCGCTACTACACGTTCGAGGGCTATCAATTCATCCCGCAGTCGGCGCATACCCTCAATACCTGGATCACCGTGGCTGCGTTGATCGTCGCCACTGCGCAGCTGGTATTCGTCGGCAACCTGATATGGAGCACATTCCGCGGCAAACGGGCCGACGGCAATCCGTGGCGTGCTGCCTCGCTGGAATGGCAGACCCCCGCCACGCCGCCGCAACATGGCAACTGGGGGCCGCATCTGCCGGTGGTCTATCGCTGGGCCTACGCCTACAGCGTGCCGGGCGCGCCGCAGGATTTCATCGCGCAGAATGCACCGCCCGAAGCGGGCGGCAAGGAACCTGAGCCCTACAGCGGCAAGGAGGCATTGGCATGAATCCGACTGCAATACTGAAAGCGGCCGGAAGCCACCACCATGGCGCCGGCATTCCACGGCCCGCCGGCGGACACCGGCAAGATCATCGCGGAGCAGCCGCCGGGACCGGACTCTGGGTGTTCATCGGCGTGGCAACCACCCTGTTCACTCTGTTCATCTGGGCCTATGTGATGCGCATGGATGGAACCGACTGGTCCCCGATCCCGATGCCGTGGCAGCTCTGGCTCAGCACGGCCTTGCTGATGGCCGGCAGTGTCACGCTGCAGGGGGCCAGTGCAACGGCGAGCGATGGACGCTGGGACCGCGCTCGCATCCTGCTGCTGGCAGGCGGCGGCTTTGCGCTGGCGTTCCTGGGTGTACAGCTGTGGGCCTGGCAGGCGCTGATGGCCAGCCGCGTGATGCCGGTCGGCAATCCTGCCGGCAGTTTCTTTTTCCTGCTCACGGCCTTGCACGGTATGCATGTGGTGGGGGGGCTGGTCGGCTGGGTTGTGACCGCAAGCCGTATCCGGGATAGCGACCTCGATAGCAAGGTGTCGAGCGATCCCGCCCGCATTGCCTGGCGCATCAGGCTGTGCGCGCGCTATTGGCACTTTCTGCTGGCGGTGTGGATCGTGCTGTTCGCAACGCTGGGCTGGTTGACGCCGGAAGTGGTGCGTCTCATTTGCGGCACCAATTGAAGATGGATAATTGAAGACGGATACGAGGGAGCAGGCATGAGCGCGCAGATTTCTCCGACGCACGATACTGCGTCAACGTCGTTCGGCGGCTGGCGGGAGTTCATAGAGGACTGGTCGTCCGACCGGGAGGCTTTCCGCGTCTCGTGGGGCAAGGCGATGATGTGGATCTTCCTGCTCTCCGATACCTTTATATTCAGCTGTTTCCTGACCGGTTACATGACGGTGCGCATATCGAGCACCGTGCCGTGGCCCAACCCGGGCGAAGTGTTTGCGCTTACCATTGCCGGCACCCAGGTGCCGCTGATCCTGATCGCGATCATGACCTTCGTGCTGATCACCAGCAGCGGCACCATGGCGATGGCGGTCAATTTCGCCTACCGGCGCAATCGCGGACCGACTGCCGCGCTGATGCTTGCGACCGCCGCACTCGGGGCCACCTTTGTCGGAATGCAAGCCTTCGAATGGACCAAGCTGATACATGAAGGCGTGCGGCCGTGGGGCAATCCGATGGGCGCGCCGCAGTTCGGTTCGGCCTTCTTCATGATCACGGGCTTTCACGGCCTGCATGTCTCGGCCGGCGTGATCTACCTGCTCGTCGTGGCGCTGCGCGTGCTGCGCGGCCGTTATGAAAAAAGCGGCAACTACCAGATCGTCGAGATCGCCGGCCTGTACTGGCACTTCGTCGACCTGGTCTGGGTATTCATCTTTGCACTTTTCTATCTCTGGTGAGACCGATCATGACTTCTTCCGGCGAACAACAACATCCGGCTTCCTCCAGCGGACAACAACATCCGATCAGTCTCTACCTCAAGATTTGGGGTTTGCTCTTCGTGCTCAGTACCCTGTCCTACATGGTCGACTACCTTCACTTCGAAGGCCTGCTGCGATGGAGCCTGATCCTTGTCCTCATGCTGCTCAAGGCAGGACTCATCGTCGCTGTTTTCATGCACATGGCATGGGAGCGGTTGTCGCTGGTATATGCCATTCTGGTGCCGCCGCTGTGCCTGCTGGTGCTGGTAGTGCTGATGGCGAGCGAGGCAGACTACACTTTAGGCACCAGGCTGTTGTTCTTCCGATGATGACCGGCCTGGAGACGCTAAAGATTTTACTCAGGCAATATAGGCAACCTCGTATTGAAGTCTTTTGGATCTGCACTGCGGACAAAACAATGCGCAATCCCGTGCAACTACACCGCCACATTGGCACGCGTCTTCAATCCTGTCCGGCAAGGAACCGTCGAGTACCATAAAGCTTCCACAAGATTGGCATTGATAGCCAGCGCTACTGGAGTCGTCGCCATGAACAAACGACACTATATGTTTGGCGTAGCCGCAATCCGAACAGCAGATTTTTCCAGCTCCGCCCATATCTTGAAATCCGACTTCATACCTGCAGGTGTCTTCACTCCTGTCTTCGTTCCTGCATGTGTCTTTTCTCAGGACCGAAAGCAGAAAGACCGGCCAAAACAAAACCACACCTGCAGACAGGATCATTCGAAACAAGAACAGGTTGGCGCTTGAGACCTTCGGTTGACCTGTGATGGCATTGGCAACTGATGAGCCACGGGCATCCCCTACTGCTTTAGACACGCCCTTCCCAAGCGGCCCCACCGCAAGCAGAATACCTCCCGATAAAAAATAAAGCGCAAGTATAGTCAGCATGATTATGTCGCTATAAGAACAAACCGCATGGAATGCCCGGCGCGCACCGGCAAGATGTCCGAACTGTCCGGCTCACTCCCATCGGCTTCGACGGGCTTACATAACTGTCATTGCAGGGTCGTTTAATTCGGCTTTCATATCTTTACCTTGGCGTAATATTTTTTCAATCTCGTCTGCGGGCAAGGGCCGGCTGAAGTAATGGCCCTGAATCGCGTCGCAGCGGTGATGCCTAAGGTAGGCAAGCTGCTCTTTGGTCTCTACTCCCTCGGCGATGACATGAAGTTTCAGATTATGCGCAAGAGCGATTATCGACATGACGATTACGGCATCGCCAGGATCCAAAGTGATGTCTCTGACAAATGACTGGTCGATTTTAAGGATGTCGATCGGAAAACGCTTGAGGTAAGAAAGGCTGGAGTAACCGGTACCGAAGTCGTCGATCGATAGCGCGACGCCGAGAGCTTTCAGTTCCTGCATCGTTGCAATCGCAGTCTCGACATCGGTCATCAGCAGGCTCTCTGTCAGTTCCAGCTCGAGGAGATGAGGTGAAAGGCCCGTTTCCTCCAGGACCGCGGCAACTGACTGAACCAGGTCCCGCCGGGAAAATTGTCGAGCCGACAAATTGACTGCGATGCACAGATCGCCAAACCCGGCCCGCTGCCATAGTTTCGCTTGCATGCACGCACTGCGCAACACCCATTTTCCGATTGGGACAATCGACCCATTCTCTTCGCTTAAACTGATAAATCTGCCGGGCGGCACCATGCCGAGTTCCGGATGTTCCCATCGAATCAGCGCCTCCATTCCAACAATGCAGCCTGTTTTCAGGTCGACCTGCGGCTGATAATGCAGGACGAACTCTCTGCGTTCGAGCGCGTGATGCAAAGCGCTTTCGACCTGCAGGCGTTCAAGCACGCCTTCGTTCATCGCTGAAGTATAAAACTGCAGATTATTACGTCCTTGCTGCTTCGCGCGGTACATCGCGATATCGGCATGGTCAACCAAAATGTCGGCCACCACTCCGTCTGTAGGATATACCGCTATCCCGACGCTGCAGGTCAGGAAAAAATTTTGGCCCTCGATAATGATAGGTTCCGCAATGGTCTCCATCACGCGTTGTGAGGCCCAGGCAGCACTCGGACTTTCCGTGCTGCCGCCCAAAACAATCACGAACTCATCGCCTCCGAGGCGGGCGACAGTATCGGTTTGGCGGGTGGCAGTCTTCAGCCGCGCAGACACCGTTTGAAGAACTTTATCGCCGACCTGATGCCCGAAACTGTCATTGATGAACTTGAAGCGGTCGAGGTCGACAAACATGACCCATACCGGATGATTATCCCTTACTGCGAACGCGATAGCCTGGTTCAGCCTGTCGTAAAGGAGGGAACGGTTGGGTAACCCGGTCAACACGTCATGAGTTGCCTGATGCTCAAGCTGGGCCTGATAGCGCTTTATATCGGTAATGTCGTACTGCGCCGACACGAAGTGAGTCACCTCGCCCGACTCGCTCTTGACGGGCGCGATATAAAGATGACTCCAGTAGGACGTGCCGTTTTTGCGCTCAGCGCGCAAAATGGTACTTCCCTCCTGCTGTTCGCGCAGAGCTGCGCTTATTTCCAGAAGGCCGGCACGGTCTGCATTAATACCGGATAGCAGTCCCGGCCAGCTTTTTCCTATGACCTCGTCCGGCGTATAGCTGGTAATACGTTCAAACGCAGGATTGACATATTCAATCTGATATTCAGGTCCGGTGGCGTTTGCGATTATCACCGCATGCAAACTCGACTCGATCGCGCGTTCTCGCTGCTGAAGCGCCCGATTTGCGTTCCGCAATTCGGCAGTCCTTTCCTGAACTCTGGCCTCGAGTTCTTCATATGCCACCCGAAGCGCCTGTTCGGTTGTCTTGAGGTCAGTGACATCAACCTTTACAGATATGGCGCCGATTATCGTTTGATGGACATCTCGCAGCGGCATGGATGAGCTGCGAATAATCCTGCGACTTCCGTCAGAGCCTTGGATTTGGAACTCCTGGTCGCGCGTAACTTTTCCCTCCGCAAGCGCTGCCAGGATGTCACGGTCCCGCGTGACGAGCCGCGTGTCGCTTGCATGCAAGGCAGTACCCCTCCCCTGATCCGCATCAACCCCGATCATGTGCATGAAGCCTCCTATTTGGCGACCGGCGGGGTTGATCATCGTGATGCTGCCGTTTACGTCGGAAACGAATACTCCGACGGGAAGAAGGTCGAGTATCTGCTTGAGAGTCGATTCGCTCTTTTGCAGGGCTTGCTCGGCCTGCTTTCGATCAGTGATATCGAGAATGCTTCCGATAAGACCGGCCAGCTTGCCATCTTTATTGTTAAAGGTGGCTTTGTGAAAAACAACCGCGCGCAAAGAACCGTCAGGAGCTTTGACGGATGACTCGTATACTTGCACTCCCGGTGAATTGAAGAGCGCCGCGTCCATCGTATGGTACTTTGCAGCGAGATCGGGCGGAGACAAGTCAAAGACGCTTTTGCCAAGCAGCGCCTCCGTCGTTGTTCCCAGGAACGTTTCAAATGCCTTGTTGCAACCGAGGTACCGGCCTTCGGCGTCCTTGAAAAATACGGGATTGGGGATCGCTTCAAGAAGCGCGTGTGTCAAGTGAAGCTGCTGCTTCAGATCGGTTTCCAGTTTTTTGCGGTCGGTAACATCGTGGGCGACGGAAAAAAGCAGATGCTTGCCACGATATTTCAATTGGCCCGTGTAGACTTCAATGTTCCGGATCACCCCGCTTTTCAGGCGGTGCCGCCATTCGGACCGATACCCCGCACTGTGTTTTGCCTGCCTTGCAAATTCGATCACCTCTTCCGGTGACTCAACAATGATTTCAGTCATGCTCATACCGCGCAGCTCTTGCGGCGAATAACCCCAAAACCTCGACGCCTCGGCGTTCGCTTCGACAATGCGACCATCCTCGGGATCCACGACATAAGCAGGCAAGGTATTGTTTTCGAACATCTGGCGATACCGTTCTTCGCTCTCTTCGAAAACACTATATGCGGCGGCATCTTGCACTTTATTCCGCATGCCAAAAAAGATGCAGAAAATGAGCATGGCGAGCGCACCCAAGGCCAAGGGCGCAATATCGGAAGCCGTGATCGGGCGCAGCATGGGAATCAATGCTGCGACGGCAGCAATGAGGAAGACTAGCAGCAGGAAAACCAACCTATTTTTCATCACGTTCTTGTGAAACTGGCCGTACGTGCGGCAAGGAACCGGGACAATCAGCTATAAAATATCCCGTTCCGCTGCCGGCCGCCGCCGCTATTGCCCGGTCTTTATTCGCTCCATGCTGTCGATGTAGCTGGATGCTACAAGGGGCACAAAGCCGGCAAAGCGCACATAGCGATCACCATTTTAGAAGAGATAGCGGGCGAACGCCTTGACATCGGGATTAGCCAACGCCGATTGGACGATATGGACATACGGCAAGCGAGTCAATGGCGCATGGAGCAATAAAGCAATGCGGTGCCGGCAAAGCGGCGAAGCGGATTAATAGTGCCCATGTCGTCATCCTCCTTGATTTTTTTTTGGAAAAGTCATTCAGTGCTGCAAGCTGCATGCAACTATCGTTTTAACAGGCGAGTGTGGGAACGGATATTGATGTTCCGTTGTTGCTGCTTGAGGAAACCGCAAAGCAAGGCGAGCAACATGACGCAGAATATGTTTTGCATTATTTTTCCCTTTGAGCGAATGGCGTGCCGATCCGCCATGCATCGCTACGGAATCCCCTTGGTATTCGGGCAGCGGTCGGCATGGTTTTAGTTGCCATAAACCAACTATAGTCCATATAATTCCACAAAGCAACTACACCATCTTAATTGCTCTGGCAATGCCATAAATATGGGATAGGGATTCACGGCGAGAAAATAGGGTCACGTGACAACAGCGGCCGGCAGCCATGTTCTTGACGAGGTCGGCGCGGGGCTATTTCTCCGGTTGACGGAGTGAAGTTTAGAGACGATGAGGGC
>DASYKE010000144.1:0-6919 GCA_035995725.1 Burkholderiaceae bacterium
TACACCAAGCGCGAAGCTGAACGGGCTGCCCGGCGCGCGACAGAGTCGATTTCCGCCTTGGCGCATGGCGAATTCAAGGATTCTTTGTTACAATTATGCGCTTTCGCGGTCGACCGTAATCACTGAAAGAAGTTGTTCCCGCCACTCTGTGTCCGGTCCTGCAATCGGGGTGTAGCTTAGCCTGGTAGAGCGCTACGTTCGGGACGTAGAGGCCGGAGGTTCGAATCCTCTCACCCCGACCAATTTTGCTCACGCATATTTCTTTACGGTGGCCAGCCGCATGCTGTGCTTTTACAGGTGCAAATTGCTGCGCTTCCTTGTTGATTTCTATTGACGACACACGCGCGCAATTTAAAGCCTGGGATTTCCACGTGCCGGTCGAAGAAACCAACGCCAGCTCACCACCGGCCTTCATGAGGAGCTTCCCGTTCATCTATCAGATCGCCGGTATCCTGCATGTTCGCAAAGCAGTCGCCTTGCTTAACCACCAGAGCTATTGACGGCTACATGTTTCGGGCAACTGCCGCTTGCATCTTGTTTCATTCTGGAAGACCGGTTTCGTATTTACATAATTACAATAGTTTCGGAGAAGCATAAAAAGCTTCGCATATCATTGATGAGTACTGCAATGCGCAGTAACCATTTGCCTTAAAGCATATTATTGAAGAAACAGCCGATGAATTCACTGTTCGATATCCATGCGGCGCTAGCGATCATTATTTGGATTGGATGAAATGGAGAATGCCTGCTTGACGGCATGTTGTGCGATATCAGCAGATTCGCGCTGCATTTTCCCGCTGGATGGGCAAAGAGCTGAATGGATTGTTGCTGAAATGGCTACGAAGCATTCGGAAAACGAATGTCAGGCTTCAACCGGTAAGTAAAGCTACATCGTCCGCCAGCCATAAAGTCGCGTTAAGCACGATATGGCTTTACGTCAGATTCCAGTCTAAAAGACGTAACAAAGAATCACAATATCTTTACAAATTAGATGCCTGTAGGCATCATCTAGAACGATAAGCTATTCACAATGTAATTTTTTGGCATAAATATTATGGCGGCAGTTCTTCCCAACCCGACTACAGGCGCCGCAATGTCCGGCCTTGCGCGGGCATTGCTGCAAGCCGGACGCTTGTCGGCGCAACAGGCCGACGCTCTCAGCAAGAAAGCGGCGGCCGAGAAAGCGCCGTTTATTGACGTCTTGCTGCAGGGCGGTAGCATCGACTCGCGGGCACTGGCAACATTTTGCTCGGAAGCGTTCGGCTATCCGCTGATGAATCTGTTGGTATTCAATGTCCGTACCTTGCCGGACAAGGTTATTGATCCCAAGCTGATGCAAAATCAGCGTGTGGTCGCATTGGCCAAGCGCGGCAATAAGGTATCGGTCGCCATTTCCGATCCGACCAATACTCAGGCACTGGACCAGATCAAGTTTCAGACCGAAATGACCGTTGAACCGGTCATTGTGGAACACAACCATCTGCTTCAGCTGATCGAAAAACTGGGGCAGAATTCAGAAGACAATCTCAAAGATTTAATCGGTGATGATCTCGAGAATATCGATTTTGCCCAAGACGAGGCGGCGGTAGCGGCGGATCTGGCCGCCGCCGATGTCGACGACGCACCGATCGTCAAGTTTTTACAAAAGATACTGACAGATGCCATTAATCTCGGGGCGTCGGACTTGCATTTTGAGCCGTTCGAAAAATTTTACCGGATCCGCTTTCGAGTCGACGGAGTCCTGCGCGAGGTCGCTCAACCGCCGCTGGCCATCAAGGAGCAATTGGCATCCCGCATCAAGGTGATTTCCAAACTGGATATCTCGGAAAAACGGGTGCCGCAAGACGGCCGGATGAAACTGGCAATGTCGAAAACCCGCTCCATCGATTTCCGCGTCAGCACGCTACCGACACTGTTCGGCGAAAAGATCGTGATGCGTATCCTGGACGGATCGCAAGCCCAGATGGGCATCGAATCGCTGGGATACGATGCGGATCAAAAAGAAACGCTGATGACCGCCATTCACCGGCCTTACGGAATGGTATTGGTGACCGGCCCGACCGGTTCCGGCAAGACCGTGTCGCTTTACACTTGCCTCAATATTCTCAACAAGCCCGGCATCAATATCGCGACTGCAGAAGACCCGGCCGAGATCACTTTGCCGGGAGTGAATCAGGTCAATGTGAACGACCGGGCCGGCCTCACCTTCCCGGTGGCGCTGAAGGCATTCCTGCGGCAGGATCCCGACATCATCATGGTCGGTGAGATCCGCGATCTGGAAACCGCCGATATCGCCATCAAGGCGGCACAAACGGGCCATATGGTGTTTTCCACGCTGCACACAAACGACGCACCGGCAACGCTGACCCGTTTGATGAACATGGGCGTCGCACCATTCAATATCGCATCGGCCGTCATCTTGATCACTGCGCAGCGCCTGGCTCGCCGCCTCTGCACATGCAAACAGCCGACATCGATTCCGGACGACGCCCTGCTGGAAGCAGGTTTCACGGAGGACGACCTGGACGGTACCTGGCAGCCGTATAAACCGGTCGGTTGCGAGCGTTGCACCGGCAGCGGCTACAAGGGGCGGGTCGGCATTTACCAGATCATGCCAATTACCGAAGCGATTGAAACGATCATTCTGAGCCATGGCACTGCGCTTGAAATCGAGGCACAGGCCAGGCGCGACGGAGTCAAGACATTGCGCGAAGCGGGATTGGTAAAAGTCAAGCAAGGGCTGACCAGTCTCGAAGAAATTCTCGGCTGCACCAACGAATAAAGAAGGAGAGCGTCATGGCAACGGCAAGCACGCGCCAGGCAACAGATCCGATCTTCACCTGGGAAGGCAAAGACAGGTCGGGAAAACTCGTCCGCGGTGAATTGCGGGCAGGCGGCGTAAACGTTGTCAATGCGACGTTAAGAAGACAAGGCATTCTTGTCACCAAGGTCAAAAAGAAAAGTTTGCACGGCGGCAGAAAAATCACCGATAAAGACATCTCGCTGTTTACCCGCCAGCTGGCAACCATGATGAAAGCAGGTGTGCCCTTACTGCAATCGTTCGATATCGTCTCCAAGGGGCATTCGAATCCTTCGGTAGCGAAGCTGATACAGGATATTCGCTCGGATGTCGAAACCGGTACCAGCCTGAATCATGCGTTCCGCAAGTTTCCGCTGTATTTCGATCCGCTGTTTTGTAACCTGGTGGGAGCAGGCGAACAGGCCGGTATTCTGGAAGATTTGCTGACCAGGCTGGCGATTTACAAGGAAAAGACAATTGCCATCAAGGCCAAGATTAAGTCGGCATTGACTTATCCGATTGCCATCATGGCGGTTGCATTTATCGTGACCGCTATAATCATGATCTGGGTCGTGCCGGCATTTAAAGATGTATTCAAGAGTTTCGGCGCCGATTTACCGGCACCTACGTTAATAGTGATGGCAATTTCGGATTTCTTCGTTCGCTATTGGTATCTCATTTTTGGCGGGGTGTTCTCCAGCATTTATTTCTTTCTGCAGTCATGGAAGCGATCTCTGAAGATGCAGCGCTTCATGGACAGATTATTGTTGAAGGCACCGATTTTTGGCGATGTGATCCGCAAAGCCACGATCGCCCGCTGGACCAGGACGCTGGCGACCATGTTTTCCGCCGGCGTACCATTGGTTGAATCGCTTGACTCGGTTGGTGGCGCAGCAGGCAATGCGGTTTATCTGGACGCCACCAAAAAAATTCAAACCGAGGTCAGTACCGGAACCAGCTTGACTACAGCGATGCAAAATTCGGATGTATTTCCAAATATGGTGATACAGATGGTGCAGATCGGTGAAGAATCGGGCGCGCTGGACCAAATGCTCGGCAAAGTTGCAGACTTCTATGAAGAAGAAGTCGACGAAGCGGTGGCGTCGCTGTCGAGCCTGATGGAACCGCTCATCATGGTGATTTTGGGCGTACTGATCGGCGGCCTGGTGGTTGCAATGTATTTACCTATCTTCAAGTTGGGAGCGGTAGTCTGATGCCCGAGTCAGTTTTGTTTGCGGCGCCTGGAAATGTGCTGTCCGCCGCAGTAGCCGGACTGTTCGGTCTGTTAATCGGCAGCTTTCTGAATGTCGTCATCCATCGCCTGCCGAAAATGATGCAGCGCGAATCGGACAATTATGTTGCGCATGAAAACGGCAAGCCGCTGCCGCATGCCGAGCGCTACAATTTGGTTGAACCGCGATCAGCATGCCCGCATTGCAATCACCAGATCACGGCGATAGAAAATATACCGGTCATCAGCTATCTGTTCTTGCGCGGAAAATGCAGCAAGTGCAAAGCATCGATTTCCGCTCGCTACCCGATTGTAGAATTAATAACGGGCACGCTATCTGCTTTGCTCATTTGGCACTTCGGCAGCGGTTTGGCAGGACTGGCTGCCTTGGTATTTGCCTATTTGCTCATTGCAATGACATTCATCGATGCCGACACCCAGCTATTGCCCGACGATTTGACCTTGCCTTTATTATGGTGCGGGCTGCTGATCAATCTGAACGGCACATTCGTTCCGCTCAAGGATGCTGTCATCGGCGCAGCCGTGGGTTATCTTTCACTTTGGACGATTTACTGGGCGTTCAAGCTTGCAACCGGCAAGGAAGGCATGGGTTACGGCGATTTCAAGTTGCTCGCGGCATTAGGTGCATGGCTCGGCTGGACTATGCTGCCGATCATCATTTTGTTTTCGTCATTGGTTGGCGCCGTGGTCGGTATCGCATTGATTGTCTTCACCAAGCATGGTCGTGACAATCCGATTCCTTTTGGGCCGTATCTGGCTGCTGCAGGGATGATCACCTTGTTTTACGGTAAACCTATCGCACAGACCTATCTGGGCTTCTCTTACTAAAAATGTAATACTGTATGAGTAACAAGCTGCCGGCAGATGCATTTTCAGTGGGATTGACCGGTGGCATTGGCAGCGGTAAAACGATGGTGGCCGATATGTTTGCGGCACGGGGCGCGGCAATAATCGACACTGATCATATCGCGCACCAATTGACTGCCCCCGGGGGGATTGCAATACCGGCAATTCGCGCGCAATTCGGCGAGGCTTTCCTGATGGCCGACGGAGCCATGAATCGGGTGAAAATGCGTGAGACCGTGTTTGCCGACCCGGTTGCAAAAAGGCAGCTGGAATTCATCTTGCATCCATTGATACGCAGTGAAACAGATCGCGCCGCAGCACGGGCACGAGGGGTCTACCTGATGTTTGTCGTTCCACTACTGGTCGAATCGGGTACATGGAAACAACGGACATCGCGTGTACTGGTGGTCGATTCCCGGGAACAATTGCAAGTAGAGCGTGTAATGAGCCGCAGCGGTCTTACCGAAGTGCAAGTGCGCGCCATTATGGCGACGCAGGCATCGCGTGAAACTCGACTGGCAGCGGCCGACGATGTGATCGTCAACGATGGCGAGGCTGTGGCACTGGTGCCGCAAATCGAGCGCTTGCATGCGCTGTACAGCTCTTTGGCGGAATCAAATCAAACAAAACACATGTGATATTTGTAATTTTGTGCGGCTTCGTTCAAAATCACGTACATATTTTCCCGGCCTAACTTTTAAAGGGATGTCACCTTGATCGTTTACGAATACCCTTTCAACGAGCGTATTCGCACGTTGTTGCGTCTGGAGGACCTGTACGAGAAATTTTCGTTCTTTTCGCAGCAGCCTGACCCGCTGCAACACCATATTGCGCTTTCCACGATTTTTGAAATGCTTGAAGTCGCACGCGCCGACCTCAAGTCGGATCTGTTGCAAGAACTGGAACGGCAGAAGCAAACCCTGCTCGGCTTTAAATCCAATCCGAACGTTCAGGCCGAGCGGCTCGACGCCGTGCTGGCGGAAGTAGACAGGACCAGCACGGCACTGATCGGAGCCCAAGGCAAGACTGGCCAGCATATCCGCGACAACGAATGGCTAATGAGCATCCGTGGCCGCACCATCATCCCGGGCGGCGCATGTGAATTCGACTTGCCTTCATACTATGCATGGCAGCAGCAGCCGGCGCAACGGCGGCAGGCAGACATCGCCAACTGGTTTGCGCCGCTGGAACCGATGTTTGACTCAATTGGAATTGTGCTGCGGCTGCTGCGTGAAGCCGGTCGGTCCACCAAACATACCGCGCAGGCCGGCAACTATCAGCAGACCCTGCATGGCAAGGGGTATCAAATGCTGCGCCTGACCATCGATGAAACGCTTGGTGCAATTCCCGAAATATCGGCCAACAAGTATATGCTTTGGGTGCGCTTCACTTCGCAAGGCGGTGACATGAAGCCGAAGTCTTATGAGGGTGACGTGCCGTTCGAGCTGACTCTCTGTAATTTTTGACGTATCATTGATTCCATGGCAGTACTCGTCGATTGCCCTACCTGCGGCAATAAAGTCGAATGGTCGGAGCAGAATAAATACCGGCCCTTTTGCTCTCTGCGCTGCAAGCAGATTGACCTCGGCGCTTGGGCGGAAGAAAAATATGTCATTCCTGCCGTCAATCCTCCCGGAGAGATTGATGACGACGATATATCATCAAAGCAGTAGAAACGCCTGCTGCCAATCCGGATCGCCTGATCGATTGCCAGCTTTGTTTCTGCAACGAAAATCCGGTCAATAAATCCCATCCATTGACGATTTCAGCGGCGGCTGACCGTTATCAGAGAACTCTCTTCTGGCCGGGCCGATCAGGATAACGCAACTTATCCAGCCACTCGATCAATGGAATTGTCGCCGGCAACAGCGGTTCGACTCCGACGCTGCCTTGCCATGCGAATGCCTGCCCCTCTAGGCTTTGCGGTTCGCCGTGCCATTCCCGGCTGATGTAAAAATGCAAGCGCACATGCGCATGCTGATAGACATGCTCTACGCCGCACCACGGTCGAGCGGAGACCA
>DASYKE010000145.1:0-11651 GCA_035995725.1 Burkholderiaceae bacterium
TCCTTATCCATAGTGTTTCCTTTTCCTTTATATGGGACTACAAAAATGGCTTGCTCATGCTGGCTGTCGACCACGCCGGCCCGCCCACAATGCGTCGCTTCGATTACCGATTAATCGGACTTGCTTCTCTCCCTCCGGCTATTGGTGCCGAACATACGGTGCGATCTGCCCGATGAACGGATGGCATAGTGACGGCACGACTCTCACGCGGCAAGACCACATGCTTGTGGTCTAACCTTATTAAATACGTGAGAAGAACAACGCAAAGCGCGTGCCAAGCTACATTTTTTATACCGAAACGGCTAATGCAGCTGGTACCGGGCCAATCAGGAAATGACAGCAGACTGCTATTGATTGTGAAATGGAAAAATGTACAGGCAGATTGGAAAATTTACAGATAGGGAACCGGCGCTAACCAACTGTTTCGCACGCGTTGTTTTTATTTGGAAATTTTGCCTTGCTGAAAGACAGCCGTCTACGCATGCCAACCGGGAACCGTGATCATCATTTCCGGCAACCGACGTGCCGGCTATTGACATGGATGGCGCCCCGCGCCGATACCTGCAGGACAACGGTTTTGGGAGAAGACTGACAGCTTGCTGACGTTCAGTGCACAAATGCATGCGCGATGACTCGACAACGCGGCACGAAGGTGAGCCGGGTGCGGCACGACAATTTATGCGAACGGCTTCAAGAACCCGGGCGATGCTTTTCCCATTTGCATTCCATTGTTTCCAGCACTTCGCCCTGCGGATCGACGGTTTCGAGCTTGACATCGAAACCCCAGAGCCGCGCCACATGTTTCAATACTTCCTCGGTCTGCTGGTTCAACGGGCGTCGCTGGAACTGAGTGTGCCGTAATGTCAACGCACGATCGTCATGGGTATTGACCGACCACACCTGAATGTTCGGCTCGCGGTTGCCCAGATTGTACTGGTTCGCCAATTGCTGCCGGACATAACGATATCCGCTGTCATCATGGATCGCGGATATCGTCAGCTTGTCGTCGTTATCGTCATCCAGCACCGCGAAGAAATGGAAATCGCGGATCAGCTTCGGCGACAGGTACTGCGCGATGAAGCTTTCATCCTTGAAATTGCGCATTGCGAAATCGAGCGTTTTACGCCAGTCGCTGCCGGCGATGTCGGGAAACCAATTTCTATCTTCGTCGGTCGGCTGCTCGCAGATGCGGCGGATGTCGCGCATCATCGCAAATCCGAGTGCATACGGATTGATGCCGTTGTAGTAGGTACTGGTGATCGGCGGCTGGTAGACCACGTTGGTGTGGCTCTGCAAAAACTCCAGCATGAAGCCGTCGCCTACGATGCCTTCTTCGTGCAACTGGTTCAGGATCGTGTAATGCCAGAATGTCGCCCAGCCTTCGTTCATCACCTGGGTCTGACGCTGCGGATAAAAGTATTGTGAAATCTTGCGCGTGATGCGCACGATTTCGCGCTGCCAAGGCTCCAGTAGCGGTGCCGACTTTTCGATGAAATACAGCAAATTTTCCTGCGGTTCCGACGGAAAGCGGTGCGGGCGGTTTTCGGCGGCGGCAATTTCTTCTCGGCGCGGCAATGTGCGCCACAAGTCGTTGATCTGCGTCTGCAAATAGATTTCACGCTCGTTCTGACGCGCATTCTCTTCCGCCAGCGACAGCTTGGCCGGACGCTTGTAACGGTCGACGCCATAATTTTGCAGCGCATGGCAGGAGTCGAGCAGCAGCTCAACCGCTTCTACGCCATGCCGGCGCTCGCATTCGGCGATGTAATTCTTGGCGAACAGCATGTAGTCGATGATCGCCTCGGCATCGGTCCACGTGCGGAACAGATAGTTTCCCTTGAAAAAGGAATTATGGCCGTACGCCGCGTGCGCAATGACCAATGTTTGCATCATCAGCGTGTTTTCTTCCATCAGATAGGCGATGCATGGACTCGAATTGATCACGATCTCGTACGCCAATCCCATCTGGCCGCGCTTGTAGCTTTTTTCAGTCGATAGAAAATGTTTACCGAACGACCAGTGGTTATACGACACTGGCATGCCGACCGATGCGTAGGCATCCATCATTTGCTCGGCAGTGATGATTTCGAGCTGATTGGGATAGGTGTCGAGCCCGAAATTTTCCGCGACGCGGCGAATTTCTTCGTGTGCCTGCTCGACCAGATCGAAGGTCCATTCCGATTGGTCCGGCAAACGGCGCGGATTGCCGGTTTTTTCGATGAGTTTGATCATTTCGGCTGCTTTTTGAACAGTTCGCGAAACACAGGATAAATATCGGCCGGCGTCTCGATTTTTTGCATTGCAAAATGTGCGTGGTGATCCGGTATCTGCGTGTATTCGTGCCACAGATTTTGCGGCTCGCCATCGGTGATTTCCACATACGCGTAATACTGGACCGCAGGCATGATGGTATTGATCAGCATTTGACGGCAGCTGATGGAATCCTTGTCCCAGTTGTCGCCATCGGATGCCTGTGCGACATAGACATTCCAGTCGCTACTCGAATAACGCTCATGCAGGATCTTGGTCAACAAATGCAGCGCCGACGACACCACCGTACCTCCCGATTCGCGGGAGTTGAAGAATTCATTCTCCTCCACTTCGGCGGCCGCCGTGTGGTGGCGAATGAACACGACTTCGATCTTTTCGTAAGCGCGCGTCAGAAACAGATACAGCAGGATGAAAAAGCGCTTCGCGGTTTCTTTCTTCATCTGATCCATCGAACCGGACACATCCATGATGCAAAACATCACGGCCTGGCTGGTTGGCTTCGGCACCTTGACTCTGTTGCTGTAGCGCAGATCGAATGGATCGATGAAGGGAATTGCGTCCAGCCTGGTACGCAATTCACGGATTTCGCGCTTGAGTTTCAGCACGGCCGGGTCGTCTTCCGATACAATCAGCAATAACTGGTCGAGCTCCTGCTGTGCCTGCTGCAGGCGTTTGCTGGATTTGCCGCCGACCGCAATGCGCCGGCCCAATGCGCCGCGCAATGAGCGCAGCACATGAATGTTGGCCGGCGTGCCGGACATCTTGTAACCGGCACGATGTGTTTTGAACTCGTTGGACGCGGTGAGCTGCGTCTTGATCATGTTGGGCAGCTCGAGATCCTCGAAGAAATAATTCATGAATTCTTCGCGGCTGAGCTCGAACACGAAATCATCCTGCGTCGTCTCGTCGCTGTTGCCGCCCTTGCCTTTACCCGACCCGGAGCCGCCTTTCGGACGCTGTACCTTGTCGCCCTTCAGATAATCCTTGTTACCGGGACTGACCGTTTCCCAGATGCCGCCGCGAGTATGGCCGAAGCTGGGCTCGTTGACATCCTTGGACGGTATCGACACTTTTTCGCCATTGGCGATATCGGTGATGGAGCGGCCTTTTATTGCCTGCTCAACCGCCCGCTTGATCTGTCCCTTGTAACGCCGCAGAAAGCGCTCGCGGTTGACCGCAGACTTGTTCTTGCTTTGCAAACGCCGATCGATGAGGTAAGCCAATATGATCTCCTGCTCGTACAACTGCTGTGAATCGAACCATCGCGTCCGATTCACAGCCTGACTGACTAAACCAACCTGAGGACCCTCCGAACAAGGGCAATGCTTCGTTCCCGTCAATGGAGACACCAGAACAGCTGCGAAAGCGGGAATCGAATTCAATCAACCACTTGCACGGGTCCCCACCCGCTTTCACGAATGCCGAAAGCCGGGGGGACGCAGCCAGAGGTTTACTAAGACGATTTCCTGACGCGCAGATACCATTCGCACAATAGCCGCACTTGCTTGGCCGTATAACCTTTCGCCACCATCCGCGCAACAAACTCCTTGTGCTTGTTGGCGTCGTCGGCGCTGGCTTTCGCATTGAAAGAAATCACCGGCAGCAATTCCTCGGTATTCGAAAACATTTTCTTTTCGATTACGCTTCTGAACTTCTCGTAACCGGTCCAGGATGGATTTTTTCCGGAATTCTGCGCCCGCGTACGCAACACGAAGTTGACGACCTCGTTGCGGAAATCCTTCGGGTTCGAAATGCCGGCCGGCTTCTCGATCTTTTCCAGTTCGTTATTCAGCGAATCTCGGTTGAAGCTTTCGCCGGTGTCCGGGTCGCGGAATTCCTGGTCCTGAATCCAGAAGTCAGCAAATGTCACATAGCGATCGAAAATATTCTGCCCGTACTCGGAATAACTTTCCAGATAGGCGGTCTGGATTTCCTTGCCGATGAATTCGACGTAACGCTGTGCCAGGTATTCCTTGATATACGAAAAATACTTTTGCTCGGTCTCGGGCGGAAACTGCTCGCGTCCGACTTGCTGTTCAAGTACATATAGCAGATGTACCGGATTGGCCGCGACTTCCGTGCTGTCAAAGTTGAAGACCTTGGACAGGATCTTGAATGCAAATCGGGTCGACAGACCGTTCATGCCTTCATCGACGCCGGCGTAATCGCTGTACTCAGACTTCGATTTCGCTTTCGGATCGGTGTCTTTCAGGTTTTGTCCGTCGTATATCTGCATCTTGCTGTAGATGCTCGAGTTTTCCGGATCTTTCAGCCGCGACAGTATTGCGAACTGCGCCATCATCTTGAGCGTGCCGGGCGCGCAGGGCGCTTGCGCGAGCGAAGAGTTGCGCACCAGCTTGTCATAAATCTTGATTTCGTCGGTCACGCGCAGGCAGTACGGCACCTTGACGATATAGATACGGTCCAGGAACGCTTCATTGTTCTTGTTGTTCTTGAATGTTTTCCATTCCGATTCATTCGAGTGCGCCAGGATCACGCCATCGAATGGAATTGCGCCAAAACCTTCCGTGCCCTTGTAATTGCCTTCCTGTGTAGCAGTCAACAGCGGATGCAGCACCTTGATCGGCGCCTTGAACATCTCGACAAATTCCAGCAAGCCCTGGTTGGCCAGACACAGCCCGCCGGAATAGCTGTACGCGTCGGGGTCGTCCTGCGAATAGTCCTCCAGCTTGCGGATATCGACCTTGCCCACCAGCGATGAAATATCCTGGTTGTTTTCATCGCCCGGTTCGGTCTTTGCAACGGCGATTTGCTTCAGCACCGATGGATAGCGCCTGACGACGCGGAACTGGTTGATGTCGCCGTTGAATTCATGCAGGCGTTTGACTGCCCATGGACTCGGAATGGTGCGCAGATAGCGGCGCGGGATGCCGTAATCCTCCTCCAGAATCACGCCGTCTTCCTCTTCATTGAACAGTCCGAGCGGCGATTCGTTGATCGGAGAACCTTTGATGCAATAGAAGGGCACCGTCTCCATCAGGGATTTCAGTTTTTCGGCAATTGAGGATTTGCCGCCGCCAACCGGCCCCAGCAGATACAAAATCTGCTTGCGCTCTTCCAGTCCCTGGGCCGCATGGCGGAAATAAGATACCACTTGCTCGATCACTTCTTCGGTACCGTAGAACTCGCGGAATGCCGGGTAAATCTTGATTACCTTGTTGGCGAAAATGCGCGACAGCCGCGAATCGTGCCGCGTGTCGAGCAGCTCCGGCTCGCCGATCGCCGTGAGCATCCGTTCAGCGGCGCTGGCATATGCGAGTCGATCGCGTTTGCATAAGTCCAGATACTCTTGCAAGGAAAATTCTTCCTCGCGAGTCCGCTCATACCGTGCTGTGTAGTTGTCAAAGATTTTCATGTGGACGTGTCCTTTGAGATGAATCTACCGGTATTTGTCTGCCGGATTCAGATACTGCATTTCTGCATCGCAATTAAATAATACGCGCTCTTTTCAATCATGAGCTAAAAAAATTTGCGTGAAACAACTATTAATTTCAGGAACCATTACTCTTTGGAAAAGTCGCATGGCGAACTGTCATTGTCGGCGTTGCAATTGATAATGAAGTCGGGCGAAAACAGGTTCGCACGTCTTGAATTATTGGTATTGAATGCCGCCATTTGCCGGCGAAGATTTGCATAACCGCAATTGGCCGGAACGTTTTGAAAACGATTCAATCGCCTATAGTGCCGCACTCGAAGAGTGACAGAAGTTGTCTCGGCACGAGGCTGAATCGCATCGCTGGCCACCGCTATAGACAACTTGAATTTTCAGTGCATCAACGCTGCCGTGTAACGGCGATTACCATTTCAGCCAAGCGACAAAATCACCGCTGTGAAATTGGCAGCACTCGTCGGACATTGCTCGATTAATGTCGTGAAATGGCAACGCCACATTATTCCGTTCAACTTTTCATTTGATTTTTGCGTATCGGCGGTTTGCTACCGCCTCACTGATTTTCCCGATATTTGATTTTCCTGATATTGTTATGGGTTTTATATGCTCGGTCGGCAATGTGGTAACAGCATTAATCATCCGAACGTTGCGCTAAAAGATTTTCGAGCCGCTGGGAATGCCGATATTTGACCTTCGTCACACCATGCGGAATGACATCGGCTTATTTTATGATTGATAAAAATTGCAATGCATTTTGATACCTATTCCAAAAGCGCCGAACGAACGGTTGTCCCGCTTACCGATAAAAAGATGAATCGCTCCGCAGACGGCCAGTCCTCGTCAGCCCATAACCGCCGTCCTCCAATTGCTGTCAAATCCTCGACAATTCACGGTAAAGGTGTATTTGCCACGCGTAAAATCGCAGCCGACACCCGACTGATCGAATACGAAGGCGAACGCATTACCGAAAAGCAGGCAGCCAAGCGGCACGGTTCGGACCCTGACAATCCTTTCCATACGTTTTTTTTCAGTCTGGACAACGGCCGGATAATCGACGGGGGCATTGGCGGCAATGATGCTCGCTGGATCAATCATTGCTGCGAGCCGAATTGCGAAGCAAGGGAAGAAGACGGCCGCATCTTCATTTATGCATTGCGCGACATCCGGCGCGGCGAGGAGCTCAATTACGATTACGGACTGGTTCTCGGCGAGCGGCACACGCCTGCCGTCAAGCGGGCGTATGGATGTCGGTGCGGCGCCAGCAGCTGCCGCCATACCATGCTGGCGCCAAAGCGCAAAAAGAGCCGTTAAGCATAGTGCTAACGGTCGGGACCACGCATGTTTCAATTGCGATCTTCGAAGTCCCGCATGTCGCTTTGATATGCCAGCTTGTTTTCATTGTGTTTGCATTGCTTATTCGACCCCTTTCCATGTCCAGCTTGGTGCTGTGGACGGTAGCGGCATTCATATGCCTGTCATGGGTATCGGCAACAGGAAAAAAACGGGGAGAAAACCAAAGATATGTTTCAGACGAATAACTGATATTACAAATAAGAATTGGAATAATATCTTCGTCTTGGCTATAGTTCATCTGTCTCCTCTATGTCTCCTTTGATATAGATTTAAGCCCGCTCTCTGAGCGGGCTTTTTTTATTTCCGGCAGTTCCGGCATTTTCTTAACAAGCGAAAAGCTGCATGGCACGTTCCGACCGGAGCCGGATCAGCCCAGCGCATTGATTTTCGCCAGCAAAGCTGCAGGCTCTATCGGCTTGCTGATAAATTCCGTGGCGCCCTGGCGCATGCCCCAGACGCGATCGGTTTCCATGTCCTTGCTGGTTAGAATCAGCACGGGAATGTGCTTCGTAGCCTCATCTTTAGTAATGGCGCGGGTCGCCTGAAAACCATTTATGCCCGGCATCACCACGTCCATCAGCACTAGGTCAGGCATTTCACTCTTGGCTTTAATGATAGCCTCGTCACCGTTCTCCGCAGTAACGATTTCGTAGCCGCCTTTGGCGAGTACTTCAATCAAAAAATGCCGCGCGGTGGCCGAATCGTCGACAATAAGAATTTTCTTGATCGGCATGGCTGTCTCCTTTCAGGCAATGGTAATGCGGGCCGGCAAATAATCCCCACATTGTTTTCCATACATTCCGCCGGAATCGGGCTTTTGACCGAACGCCCGTTCAACGCCATGATGCAAGCGAGTGCACGGTCAAAAAATTATCTTTATTACGCAACATAATGACGCGTGTCGTGCCAAATTGCACGTTTTTAGTTGAAGGGTAAGCAAGTTTGCAACTATTTCTCCGTAATTTGTGGTGAAGGCCGCATGATGCGTGATTTGCTGCGGTGTTTCGGGCAAGCTGAAACACCCGGCTACCTGCCTTGCCTGAGATACTCTTTTCCATATCTCACACTGAATAGAAATATGAACAAGTCTTTTGCCGATTTGTCGTTGGCCAGCGATGCAAACCGATAGCACCCGTAGCCGAACGGTTGCCGTGATCGGCGGCGGGCCGGCCGGACTCATGGCTGCGGAAACACTGATGAATGCCGGCGTGCGGGTCGACCTGTTCGATGCGATGCCGTCGGTCGGTCGCAAATTTCTGCTTGCGGGCAAGGGTGGTATGAACCTGACGCACTCCGAGCCCGCCCAGCCGTTCCTGTCGCGCTACGGCACGCGGCGCGCGCAAATTGCGCCGCTGCTCGATGGATTCGGGCCGCAGGCGTTGCGCGACTGGGTGCATGGATTCGGAATTGATACCTTTGTCGGCTCGTCCGGACGCGTGTTCCCTGCCGATATGAAAGCCGCGCCGCTGCTGCGCGCATGGCTGCAACGGCTGCGCGCAGGCGGCGTGCAGTTTCATATGCGCCATCGCTGGCTTGGCTGGAATGACTTTGCCCAGGGCGGCCCGTTACGCTTTGCCACGCCGGACGGCGAATGGTGCCCGCACGCTGACGCAGTGGTGCTGGCGCTCGGCGGCGGCAGCTGGGCTCGGCTCGGGTCCGATGGCGCATGGGTGCCGCTGCTCAAACAGCATGACATTCCGGTCGCCGTTCTGCAACCATCGAACTGCGGTTTCGATGTCGGCTGGAGCGAGCATTTCCAAACGCGCTTCGCCGGGCATCCGCTGAAGGCGGTAGTCGCAAGCTTTACCGACACGGCAGGGCGTACCTATCGCCGCCAAGGCGAGTGCATGATAAGCGCCACTGGTGTCGAAGGCAGCCTGATCTATGCTTTGTCCGCACCGTTGCGCGATGAGATTGCGGCAAGCGGCACCGTCGTGCTTCACCTCGATCTGGCGCCCGGCAAGGCACTGCAACGTGTCGTCGACGAAGTGGCGCATCCGCGCGGTTCGCGTTCGATGTCCAGCCATCTCCAAAGCCGGGTCGGCATTGCCGGCGTCAAGGCAGGTTTGCTGCGGGAACTGGTGCCGTTGCAAGATTTCACCGATCCGGTGCGTCTGGCGGCGGCAATCAAAACGCTGCCGTTACGATTGACAGCCGCACGCCCGATTGACGAAGCAATCAGCAGCGCCGGTGGCGTTTCCTTCGAAGCGCTCGACGAGCGGTTGATGCTGCGCTCGATGCCTGGCGTATTCTGTGCGGGAGAAATGCTTGATTGGGAGGCACCGACCGGCGGCTATCTGTTGACTGCCTGTTTTGCGAGCGGACGCAGCGCCGGAAGGGGAGCATTGGCCTGGCTTGAGCTGCGGGACGCAACTGCGTTGCCGACCGCGGCGCTGAAGGATCTGACGCAATCAATCTAATTTGCTGCCGACTCGATGTCAAATTGGTGGCCCGCTTACCACCCGTTGCAGCTTCGCTTCATACCTGAGCGCATGCTCTGGTAGTGCCATGTGCTGTGCAGCAAAATAAAGTTCCTTCCAGAACTGGATCTCATCGACATATCCGGAGTGTGTATCGCCGATACGTTCCAGCAGCTCCAGCGCCAACTGGAATTCGGCGTGATGCAGGCACTCCCTGTATTGTTCTTCCCAGTCGATAGGAGCCTGCAAATGCGGCGGCAAATAGTACCGTGCCGCGGCGAGAAAGCGCAATGATTGCTTCGAATCTTGGGGCCAACGGCGCATAGGATTTGGAGGATTGAATAAAAGTCACATTGCGCTACTGGTAAAGCCATTGAGCGCCGGCTACCAGCGGGAGTGCAACGCCAGCCTCGTTTCAAGATTCCCGCGCCAACGCAAGGAATTCCGTACGCAAAGCCAGATTCGGCTGCAATTCGCCGAGCATCGCCGACGTTATCGTCTCTTCGCCGGGGGTGCGAATGCCACGGCTTTCCATGCACATATGGCGGCACCGAATCACTACGCCAGCCGCTTTCGGTTCCAGGTGCGTCATCAACGCATTTGCAATCTGGCTGGTAAGCCGCTCCTGTACCTGCAGCCGCTTCGAAAAGCAGTCGACCAGGCGTGTCAGTTTGGATAAGCCGACGATTTTTCCGTTGGGCAGATAACCGATGGTGGCCGTGCCGAAAAATGGTGCCAGATGATGCTCGCAATGGCTATAGACCGGGATGCCGCGCACCACGATCAATTCATTGTATTCTTCAGCGCCGTCTTCGAACGCCTTGAGCAATTCGGCTGGATCCTGCCCATAACCGGAAGTCCAGTGCCGCCATGCCTTGCTCACGCGCGCGGGAGTTTCCCGCAGGCCGGCGCGATTAGGATCTTCTCCCAGGCTGGCCAACAGCCGGCGCCAATCCTGCTCGGTAAATTGCTGTTCTGACATGTCTGCCTTTTCTATCGTGGGCTGCGATTCGTAATGATATTGCCGAGGCGCGGCGGTCAGTCCGGCATGCCGAAAAAGCCTCCGGCGAATCGGTGCCGGTACGCAGCGCGTTCCAATCGTACCGCAATTTATAAAAACGATCGCCGTCTCGGAAATAGGCCGCCGGGATCATGTCGGCAATGCATCGCCGCTTGGAGATGCAAGGCCAAGCGCGATGCAACATGCTGGGTGCGATGCAATTGGAACAATATGAACGGGGGAGAGTATGCAGTGCCTGGCGAAATCGAAGGCGGGTTCGCCGGGTCTGATGCGACAAGCTAGCTCGACAATTTGATTGTTTGAGCCGCTGCGCAATATTGACGGTTCATCAAACGAGGCAAGACGTCTGACGAACCGTTCGATGGGGGACGTTTATGGACGTGCGGATGAATTCTTGGCACGCTTCGCCTTGGCATTGCCGCCTGCCATCTGGGCTTTCTTCGTTTCTTTCAGTATTGCAATTTCCTCGCCGAGCGCTTCGAGATCAAGCTTGGCCTTCTTCACTTTGGGGAACATTTCCTTCTCTTCTTCTTCGACATGGTGATCGATCTGTTCGCTCAGAACAGTCACCTTCGCTTCGTACATCGGATCAGAAGAGTCCATCGCCTGCAACTGCTCAATCAAGTCCTTTGCGCTGGCATGTTCCACCTCGGCTTCATTTACCAATGCATCGTCGTTGATTGCCTCGCGCGCGGCTGGGTAAAACACTTCTTCTTCCACTTCGGCATGAATAGTAAGTTCAGCGCAAATCTCTTCAACCAGCGATTCTTTTTCGGCGGCATCGCCTTTTTCTTTTAACTTTTCAAAGTCCTTGAAAAGTTTTTTTACTGTTTTATGATCGTCGGTAAGAATAGCGATCGCATCGCTGGTTGCAGATGTTTTTTTACTGGTAGGCATAAGAATTTCCATTTCAAATAAGACTAATAAAAAACCGGAACAGGGTCCGGAGGAAGTTATGACGGCCGATCGATCTGCACCGGCAATGATGGCGGCTTCATCAATTTGCGCGCCGGCGTGTCATCGCGCTTGTCCGCGACGAAGAAGGTTAACCACCATCAGCAATACCAATGCGCCCAGGAAAGACACGAACAACGAGGAAATGCTGAAGTCGTTCTGATTGATGGTTCCTGTACCCAACAGAGGTGCAAGCAGCCATCCGCCAAGCAATGCTCCG
>DASYKE010000146.1:0-24835 GCA_035995725.1 Burkholderiaceae bacterium
TGCTTGCCGGTGGACAAGTCCATCACGGTGTCGCCGCCCCAGCGGATCGACCAGGTCATTTTCTCGACTTCTTCGCCGATCGATGACGTCACCGCCGAGTTGCCGATATTGGCATTGATCTTGACCAGGAAATTGCGGCCGATGATCATCGGTTCGATTTCCGGATGATTAATGTTGGCTGGGATGATGGCGCGGCCGCGCGCAATTTCGCTGCGTACGAATTCGGGGGTGATCTCGGCCGGGATCGATGCGCCGAATGACTGGCCCGGGTGCTGGCGGCCCATCAGATCGGCCAGTTTGTTGCCCATCGGACCGGATGCCTTGAGCTGTTCCAGGTATTCCTTGCGGCGCATGTTTTCGCGGATGGCGACGAATTCCATTTCCGGGGTGATGATACCTTGGCGCGCATAATGCATTTGCGACACATTCTTGCCCGGCGCGGCGCGGCGCGGCTTGCGGTGCAGATTAAAGCGCAATTCGGCCAGTTTGGGATCGTTCAGCCGTTCAATGCCGTATTGCGAGCTCGGGCCCGGCAATTCCTCGGTATCGTTTCGCTCAAGAATCCACGGCAGGCGCGGTGCCGCCAGGCCGGAGCGGATGTCGATGGATACACCGGGCTCGGTATAGGGGCCGGATGTGTCGTAGACATAAATGGGCGGATTCTTTTCTGCGCCGAACGAAGCAGGAGTGTCGCTTTGGCTGATTTCGCGCATCGGCACCCGCAGATCAGGGCGCGAACCTTGAATATAAATCTTGCGCGAATTGGGTAGCGGCAAAACGGCCGCTTCATCCACCTGTGCGGTGGCAGCGATAAACTGGGGATTGGCATTCATGGTGTTCCTTTGCTCATCAAAAAGCGAAGGAACGTCGGAACAAGAAAATGCAATTCCGAAAGCTTCCCTTCGCTGGCATTATCCAGATCAGGTTAAAGGGTGTTTCTCACCCGACTGCTTATTCAACAGTCAGGACCCCTAGCGTTTGCCTTATCAAACCGGCATTCGCGAATTATACGCCAACTGCCGACAATGTCACCGACCGTGTCCCTTATAATGTGAGGTTTAGCAAAAATCTAGCCAAATCATGGAATTAGCCAAATCTTTCGAGCCCGCCGACATTGAAAAATATTGGCGCGCCGAATGGGAAAAGCGCGGGTACTACGCCGCGACCACCGATGCCGGCAAGCCTGCATTCAGCATCCAGTTGCCACCGCCCAACGTGACAGGCACGCTGCACATGGGACACGCATTCAATCAGACCATCATGGACGGCTTGACGCGCTACCATCGCATGCGCGGCTTCAACACTGCATGGATTCCAGGCACCGATCATGCCGGCATCGCGACCCAGATCGTGGTCGAACGTCAGCTCGATGCGCAAAAAATTTCACGCCACGACCTGGGCCGGAAAAAATTCGTCGAAAAAGTATGGGAGTGGAAAGAACACTCCGGTTCCACCATTACCGGCCAGATGCGCCGCATGGGCGCATCGACCGACTGGAGCCGCGAGTACTTTACGATGGACGAAAAACTGTCCAAAACCGTGACCGAAGTGTTCGTGCGCCTGGTCGAGCAAGGCTTGATTTATCGCGGCAAGCGGCTTGTCAATTGGGACCCGAAGCTGTTGACTGCAGTGTCCGACCTGGAAGTCGTCTCCGAGGAAGAAGACGGCTTCATGTGGAACATCCGTTATCCGCTCGCCGATGGCAGCGGTCATATCACGGTAGCAACCACGCGGCCCGAGACCATGCTTGGCGACGTCGCGGTAGCGGTAGATCCGACCGACGAACGTTACATCCATCTGGTCGGCAAGATGCTGAAACTGCCGTTGACGGAGCGTGAAATTCCGATCATTGCCGATAGTTATGTCGACAAGGAGTTCGGCACCGGTTGCGTGAAAATCACGCCGGCGCATGATTTCAACGACTATGCGGTCGGCCAGCGCCATAACCTGGCTCCAATCAGCATCCTGACGCTGGACGCAAAAATCAGCGAGAACGGCTCCGTCAGATATCAAGGCATGGATCGCTACGACGCACGAAAAAAAATCGTCGCCGATCTCGAAGCCGCAGGACTGCTGGAATCCGTCAAACCGCACAAACTGATGGTTCCTCGCGGCGACCGCACCGGTGTCGTGATCGAACCGATGCTGACCGACCAGTGGTTCGTCGCGATGAGCAAGCCGGCCCCTGAAGGCACCTATTTCCCCGGCAAATCGATTGCCGAAGTCGCGCTGGAAAAAGTGGCTTCCGGCGAAATCAAAATGATTCCGGAAAACTGGACCAACACCTACAACCAGTGGCTGAACAATATCCAGGACTGGTGCATCTCGCGTCAATTATGGTGGGGCCATCAAATTCCGGCGTGGTACGACGACAAAGGTAATTACTACGTCGCACGCGACGAACGGGAAGCGAAAGCCAAAGCCGCTGCCAAAGGATATACCGGCGCGCTGACGCGGGATAACGACGTGCTCGATACCTGGTTCTCGTCTGCGCTGGTGCCGTTTTCCACCCTCGGCTGGCCGGAAGAAACGCCGGATTACAAGATGTTCCTGCCGTCGTCGGTATTGGTCACCGGCTTCGACATCATCTTTTTCTGGGTCGCGCGAATGGTAATGATGACAACCCACTTCACCGGCAAGGTCCCGTTCAAGACTGTATACGTGCATGGCCTGGTGCGTGACGCCAACGGCCAGAAAATGTCGAAATCGAAAGGCAACACGCTTGACCCGATCGACCTGATCGACGGCATCGACGTCGACGCATTGGTTGCCAAGCGAACGGCCGGCCTGATGAATCCGAAGCAAGCCGAGAGCATAGCCAAGGCCACGCGCAAGGAATACCCGAAGGGCATTCCCGCCTTTGGAACAGATGCATTGCGATTTACGATGGCAAGCTACGCATCGCTCGGGCGCAACATCAATTTCGACCTGAGCCGCGGCGAAGGTTATCGCAATTTCTGCAACAAGCTATGGAATGCGACGCGCTTCGTATTGATGAATACCGAAGGCAAGGATTGCGGCCAATCCATCCCCACTTCAGAAACCCATTTGGCTTTGCACTCCCTTCGGTTGGATTTTTCGCAAGCCGACCGCTGGATCGTATCGACGCTGCAGCGTACCGAAGCGGAAGTGGAAAAAGGATTTGCCGACTATCGTTTCGACAATATCGCCTCTGCCATATACAAATTCATCTGGGATGAATATTGCGACTGGTATCTCGAAGTTGCGAAAGTGCAAATTCAGCACGGTACCGAAGCGCAGCAGCGCGCCACACGCCAGACATTGGTGCGCGTGCTGGAAGCCGTTCTGCGGCTGGCACATCCGATCATTCCGTTCATCACCGAAGCGCTATGGCAAACAGTGGCGCCATTGTCCGGACGACAGCTCGACCCTGCAGGCGACTCGATCATGCGCCAGGCATATCCGGTTTCGCAGCCGCAAAAAATCGATGAGCAGGCAGAAAACTGGATGGCCCAATTAAAATCGATGACTGACGCGTGCCGCAATCTGCGTGGGGAGATGCAGCTGTCGCCGGCGTTGCGCGTGCCGCTCGTGATGGAAGCCGGCCATGCCGACGACAAGGCGCAATTGCAATCCTTCGCACCCTATTTGCAGGCGCTGGCGAAACTGTCTGAAGTAAAAGTCGTCGATGCGCTTCCGGAATCACCGGCGCCGGTATCGATTGTCGGTGATGCCAAGCTAATGCTCAAAGTCGAGATCGATCTGGCGGCAGAGCGCGAGCGCCTGTCGAAAGAGATTGCACGTCTGGAAGGCGAAATCACGAAAGCGCATGCAAAACTCGACAATGAAAGTTTTGTCGCCCGCGCACCCGCGCATGTCGTTGCACAGGAAAAAGAGCGCGTGGCGAACTTCTCCGCCACACTGGAAAAAATGCGTGAGCAATTTGATAAACTGCAAAAATCATAATGTACGGTAATTTTATATTAAAGGGATCATGAAACAAGAGGAGCCCATAGTGACAAAGCTATTGATTGCGGCGCTTGCGATCGCCGCGGCACTGACCTCACTGAACATCCTGGCACAAGACGCATCTCCCGTTGGCCTCTGGAAAACCATCGATGATGATACCGGCAAACCCAAGGCATTAATCCGCATCACTGAAAACAACGGCGAACTCAGAGGGAAGATCGAAAAGCTGTTTCTTGATATCGGCGAAAAAAATCCGAAATGCGATAAATGCGAAGGCGCACAAAAAGATCAGCCGATTATCGGCATGACCATCCTGTCCGGCATGAAGCAAGAAGGCACTGAATATGGCGACGGCCAGATTCTCGATCCGGCCAACGGCAAAGTGTACAAGAGCAAGATGTCTCTCGCTGATAATGGCAAGAAGTTGAATGTGCGCGGCTATATCGGTATGCCGATGTTGGGCCGCACCCAGACTTGGCTGCGCGAGGAATAAGCCTGGTTAACTATCAAATAGTGCCTTGAACGCTTTTTATTTTGTGGCTGATGTGACTGATGATGCGATCAACGCTCTCCTTAAACAAATGAGATCGTCAACCCGGGTAATGTGACGCCGGAAAACGCGGTAGTCCAGGTCTGCCCCGCTTCGATCGGATACGCATCGGTCAGGGTGCCGGTCGCAATGATCTCGCCAGCGGCAAGCGGTGCGAACTGCGGCTGACTCTGCAGCAACTGATGCAAATGCCATAGCGCGTGAACCGGGCTGTCCAGCACGTCGCTGCCGAAACCTGCGGCGCGCAAGCTGATGGAATCGCCCGCGCTGCACGATAATGACACGCTCGCATCGGCCAGCACCGCAGCCAGATTGCGACGGGTGGCGGCCGACAGTAATTTCGGCTCGCCGATGATCAACGACCCATGCAAACCGAACGCTGCAATCGCATCGACCGCATCGAACTTCCAGTTCGGGAACGGGCACACGACGATTTCAAATCCATGCGCCATCCATTCGATGCAATCTGATATCGTGTCGATAGTCGCATCGGGCGCCGGTGTTTTGGCCAGCTTGAACACAATCTCCGGTTCGATGCGCGCCTGTACCGCACCTTTCAGACTTTGAATGCCGTGATTATCCTCGGTATAGCGCACCGTCGTATCGAACATGGGCGCCCAGATCGGCTGATCGATCGGCTCTGTCGCGCCATATTTCGACCATAGGGTGCGGTTGGTAAAACCGATCTTGCATCCCACGAGAATTTCCCCTTGGGCAATGCGGATATCCAGAATATTCTTCGCGATATCGTAGCCATCCGCCAGCGTCAGTCTTGTACTCTCGGATAATGGAGCAAGCTGCCGCGCATTTGCACGGGCAGCGAGCAATTGGTGCGCGTAGCGGTTGGCTTGGGCGGACAGGAGCATGACGGACTCGCAGACGGGATGAATAGGAAATATGGCATTGTCTGCGACACAATATTTTTACACAAGTGCCCAATATTGAAATTGACCTCCCTCAATCGGGTCGCGCCAGAGGCCGACAGAACCGGCTGGTCCGGTGTTCGTGAAAATCGGTTGAAGGCCGGAGAAAGGACAGCAATTTCAGGCTATTAATGAATGCGGCACGAAAAGGCACAGGGCCGCGTCATTTGCCGGCGTAACGCGCCAAATGCCGGTCCAGCTGATTTGCAAATGTGTGCCGGTCACCCTGATTAAAAGGGGCCGGGCCACCGGTTTCAACGCCGCTGCCGCGCAACTCATCGATGAAATTGCGCATTGCGAGATGTTGCTGAATATTGTCCCTGGTGTAGAACTCGCCTCTCGGATTGAGTGCATGGCCGCCCTTTTCGATGACATCGGCAGCCAGCGGAATATCTGCGGTAACGACCAAGTCACCGGCCTGCACCAGCAACACGATTTCCCGATCGGCTACGTCGAACCCGGCTGGCACCTGGATCGCTTTGATAAAGCGGGAAGGCGGCGTGCGCAGTAATTTGTTGGCTACCAGCGTAACCGGGATCTGCAGCCGGTCGGCGACACGGAACAGAATATCCTTGATGACGTTCGGGCACGCATCGGCATCGACCCAGATTTGCATTGCATTTTCTCCGATGCCGGGGCAATTGATACGGTATGCGCGATCAGGATAAGTCTAACCCTGCTCCCACAAGTCGCCATTCGGCCCGCTGCGCGGCGCAGTGACGCCAAAGTGCGTATAGGCCGCCGGAGTCGCGATGCGGCCGCGCGACGTTCGTTGCAGGAAGCCCTGCTGAATCAGATAGGGTTCCAGCACATCTTCGATGGTGTCGCGCTCTTCACCGATCGCGGCAGCCAGGTTATCCAGACCGACCGGCCCGCCATTGAACTTGAACAGCACCGCTTCCAGCAATTTGCGGTCCATTATGTCAAATCCGACCGGATCGACATCAAGCATTATCAGCGCGGCATCGGCCATCGCCTTGGTGATTTCACCGCTGCCCTTGACCTCGGCATAGTCGCGCACTCTGCGCAACAGGCGGTTTGCGATGCGCGGCGTACCGCGGCTGCGCTTGGCGATTTCAAATGCGCCCTCATCGACGATCGGCGCATTGAGCAGAGATGCGCTGCGCGTGATGATTTTGGCGAGCTGCTGCGGTGTATAGAATTCCAGCCGCGCCACGATGCCGAAGCGGTCGCGCAGTGGATTGGTCAGCATGCCGGCACGCGTGGTTGCGCCCACCAGCGTAAATGGTTGCAGATCGAGCCGCACCGAGCGGGCAGCGGGGCCTTCGCCGATCATGATATCGATCTGGTAATCCTCAAGCGCCGGATACAAAATTTCTTCGACTACCGGCGACAGGCGGTGGATTTCATCGATGAACAGCACGTCGTTCGCTTCGAGGTTGGTCAACAGCGCCGCCAGGTCGCCGGCGCGCTCCAGCACGGGCCCGGAAGTCTGCCGCAAATTGACCCCCATCTCGCGCGCAATGATGTGGGCCAGCGTGGTCTTGCCCAGGCCGGGCGGGCCGAACAGCAAGGTATGGTCCAGCGCCTCGTGCCTGTTGCGCGCTGCCGTGATAAAAATTTCCAGCTGGCCGCGAATCTTTTCCTGCCCGACGTATTCGTCAAGATGCTTGGGACGTAGCGCTCGTTCGATCGCCTCTTCGTTCGGCGAAGCCGGCGTTGCAGCAATGATGCGCTGCTCGGTGAAATTGTCAGTTTGGATCGTCATGGAATGTGCATTTTAGCGCGATCCTGCCGGCTAAGCTTTGGACAATGCCTTCAATGCCAGCTTGATGCCATCCGATACGCCAGTGCCTGCCGGCACCTGTTTTAACGCCAGCATCGCTTCCTTGTCTGAGTAACCAAGTGCGATCAGCGCATTCAGGATATCGGAAGTTGCATCGCTGTGCATGGCACCGCCGGCCACGCCCAGATCGGCACCAAGTTTGCCTTTGAGTTCCAGCAGCAAGCGTTCCGCGGTTTTCTTGCCAATACCGGGAATCTTGGTTAACCGGCCGGCCTCTTGCAAAGTAATGGCATGCGCCAGGTCGGCAACCGACATGCCGGACAAAATCGACAGCGCGGTGCGGGCACCGACACCTGATATTTTGATAAGTTGCTTGAAGACATTACGTTCTTCGACCGTACCAAAACCATACAGTAAATGGGCATCTTCGCGCACCGCGAGATGCGTCAGTAACGTCACCTTTTCACCCAATCCTGGTAAATTGTAAAAAGTGCTCATCGGCACCCCTAATTCATACCCCACGCCGTTACAATCGACCAGCAGCTGCGGTGGATTTTTCTCAAGGAGAATCCCGGAAAGACGGCCTATCATATGCTATGGCTTTCGATTCAATGGTTTAATGATACAGGACAACGAGACTGGAACATGCGTACTCGACCCGACAGAATAACGCACAGGATTGTGCGCAATGAAACACTGCGGCGCCTGCTATCCTGGGTCGCCACCACGCTGGGAATGCTGTGGGCATTGCCCTTGACGCTGTGCGGGATCGTGCTGGCGCTGCCGATTCTTGCGCGGCATGGGCGCCTGCGCCTGGTGCATACGGCGACGCCTGCGCTGCTGGTGAGCGGGCCGGTGGCGGATTATATGCTCGATCACCATCCTTTCGGCCCGATGTGCGCAATGGCAATCGGGCATATCGTGATCGCGGAACAGCGCGGCCTGACGCCGCAGATCCTTACCCACGAACTGGCGCACGTGCGGCAAGCCGCGCACTGGGGCATTTTATTTCCATTTGCCTATCTCGCCGCCAGCGGCTGGGCGGTACTGCATGGCCAGGACGCATATTGGCATAACACCTTTGAAATTGCGGCACGCAGGGCGGAAAACCATGCATAATCCTGCATTATTTGCTTACTGCGCGTAAGTGCGCATTAATCGATCAATCGTCCACGACGCATGCTCAAGCCTTTCTTTGCCAGTCCCGGCGTCAATGCACCGAGCGTGGCGAGCATATCGCTGCTATGCGCATGGCAAATCGCCACTCCCAGCGCATCGGCCGCATCGGTGCCGGGCATGCCGGATAACAGCAAAAGCCGCTGCACCATATCCTGCATCTGCTGCTTGTGAGCCTTGCCTTGCCCGACCACCGCCTGCTTGACTTGCAGCGCAGTATATTCCGCTACCGCCAGGTTAGCACCCACCAGCGCACAAATCGCCGCGCCACGCGCTTGTCCAAGCAGCAGCGTCGATTGCGGATTGACGTTGACGAATACTTTTTCGATAGCTGCGCAATCAGGGGTATAGATGCGGATCACTTCGGAAACGCCGGTCAGGATGGTCTTGAGGCGCTGCGGCAGGGCGGCATCCGGTGTTTTGATGATGCCGGAGGCGACGTAGGCGAGCTTGTTGCCCTGCTTATGGATCACTCCAAAACCGGTAACGCGCAGACCAGGGTCGATGCCGAGAATTTTCATGATTGTCGCCGCGACGACGCAAGTTTAATGCCGGAAATGCCGCGCACCGGTCAATAGCATCACCACTCCATGCTCGTCGGCGGCATCGATTACTTCCTGGTCGCGCATCGAACCGCCCGGCTGAATCACCGAAGTCGCTCCCGCTTCCACCACCACATCGAGACCATCCCGGAACGGGAAGAAAGCGTCCGACGCCACTGCGGATCCCGCCAGCGACAATCCCGCATTGTGCGCCTTGATCGATGCAATGCGCGCAGAATCGACGCGGCTCATCTGGCCGGCCCCGACGCCCAGCGTCATGCCGTTGCCACAGAATACAATCGCATTCGATTTGACGAACTTCGCAACGCGCCATGCAAACATCAAGTCCTGCAATTGCTGCGGCGTCGGCTGCTTTTTACTGACAATCTTCAGTTCGGACAGCAACACGTTTTTTGCGTCCGGCGATTGCACCAGCAAGCCGCCGCCAACGCGTTTGAAATCCATCCGAGCCAAGCGCGCAGCGCTTTCGATATTGGCAGGTGCGCGCCCTGCAAGGGAAGGTGGGTTTCCGTAGCGCCGCAAAGAAAAAGGAATTTCCAGCAATCGCACGTTCTGCTTTGTTGCAAAAACCTGCCTGGCCCGTTCAGTGAAGGACGGAGCAATCAACACTTCGACAAATTGTTTGGCGATCGCTTCCGCCGTATTGCCATCGAGCTCACGGTTGAATGCAATGATGCCGCCGAAAGCGGATGTCGGATCGGTCTGGAATGCCTTGCTGTACGCTTCCAGCGGGCTGGCGCCGACCGCCACGCCGCACGGATTGGCATGCTTGATAATCACGCATGCGGTCTCGTCAAAAGTCTTTACGCATTCCCACGCCGCATCGGCGTCGGCAATGTTGTTGTAGGACAGTTCCTTGCCCTGCAACTGCCGATAGTTAGCAAGCGCGCCGTCGACCACCTTGATGTCTTTGTAGAACGCCGCAGATTGATGCGGATTCTCGCCATAGCGCATCTCTTGCACTTTTTCGAAATGCAGATTCAGCGTGGCGGGATAGGTGCTGCGCGTAGCATGCTGCCTGTCCTGCCCGAGCGAAGTGAAATAGTTGGTAATCGCCCCGTCGTACTGCGCAGTGTGCGCGAACACCTTCTTCGCCAGCGCGAATTTGGTTTCATAAGTCACCTCGCCATTGTGCGCCTTCAATTCATCCAGCACTTGGCCGTAATCCGCCGGATCGCAAATGACGACCACATCCTTGTGATTCTTGGCCGATGAGCGCAGCATCGCCGGACCGCCGATGTCGATATTCTCGATCGCGTCTTCCAGCGTGCAATGCTCGTTGGCGACAGTTTGTTGAAACGGGTACAGGTTGACGACCACCATGTCGATGGTCGGGATATCATGCTTTTCCAGTGCAGCCGCGTGCTCCGGAACATCGCGTCGCGCCAGAATGCCGCCGTGTATTTTCGGATGCAGTGTCTTTACACGGCCGTCGAGCATTTCCGGGAAACCGGTGTAGTCGGCAACTTCGGTCACTTTGATGCCGTTGTCGGCCAGCAGTCTGGCCGTGCCGCCGGTGGAAAGAATATTGACGTTCATCGCCGACAGCGCACGGGCGAAGTCGAGCACGCCGGTCTTGTCGGAGACGGAAAGGAGCGCTTGTTTGATCATGATGACGGAAGGAAATAAATAACGTAAAAACAGTGAATGCAGGGAACACGCCGGGCCGCTGTTTTTACGTTATCTCGTTCAAAAATCTGTCCCGGCCGGGACAGCCGTCAAATCAGCCCGTGCTGCTGCAGTTTTTTGCGCAGCGTGTTGCGATTGATGCCCAGCATTTCGGCCGCATGCGATTGATTGCCCTCGGCACGGACCATCACGGCTTCCAGTATCGGCTTTTCGACGGTAAAAACAACCATTTCATACACATTCGACGGCGCTTGCTCGCCCAAGTCCTTGAAATATTTTTCAAGGCTCTTTTTTACTACATCCTGGATACTGTCTTTGCTCATTTTTGTGCGGTGTTTCGGCTTGTTGTTCTAGTTATCAAATCAGGCAATCAGGCAGCCAGTTTTTCTTCAATGAACTGGTATTGTAACCGCTCGCCGAAGGCCAACTGCGATTCAAAGAAATCATTGACTGCGGCGAGCTGATCGTCGCAATTTTCCAGCGTATTCATTCTTTTGCGGAAAGCTTCGCCGCCGGTCAGAGCACGTACATACCAGCCGATGTGCTTGCGGGCGGTGCGCACTCCGATGAATTCACCATAGAATGCATAATGAGCACGCAAATGCTCATCCATCAAGCTACGCACCTCGGCGACGGAAGGCGCCGGCATGATTCGGCCGGTTCGCAAAAAATAGTCGATCTCGCGGAAAATCCACGGCCGCCCTTGCGCGGCTCGACCGATCATCACCGCATCGGCACCTGTGGCGTCCAGCACCAGTTTCGCCTTGTCCGGGCCGGTGATGTCACCGTTAGCCACCACCGGAATCGAAACGGCGGCTTTCACAGCCGCAATGGTTTCATATTCGGCCGCGCCACTGTAGCCGTCGGCACGCGTGCGCCCGTGCAATGTAAGCATTGCGACGCCGCTGGACTGGGCGATCCTGGCGATTGCCAGCGCATTTTTGTTCGATCGATCCCAACCGGTGCGGAATTTCAGCGTGACCGGCACATCGACGGCGGCAACCACCGCATCCAGAATCGCGCCCACCAGCTTTTCATCCTGCAGCAATGCCGAACCGCACCAGCTGTTGCAGACCTTCTTGACCGGGCAACCCATGTTGATGTCGATGATTTGCGCGCCCCGGTCGACATTGAACTTCGCACACTCGGCCAGCATCGCCGGATCGGCGCCCGCGATCTGCACCGCTTTCGGCTCCATCTCGCCATCATGATTGGTGCGGCGCGCCGATTTTTCCGTCGCCCACAAGCGCGGGTTGGACGCCGCCATTTCAGATACCGCGTAGCCGGCGCCTAGTTGTTTGCATAGCTGACGGAAAGGCCGGTCCGTCACTCCGGCCATCGGAGCGGCAAAAATGTTATTACGGAGAATATACGGACCAATTTTCACGAAATAGGGAGCGAAGCGAAAAGCGCTATTTTATCCCCAGAACCAGCCCAGGCCCTAGCGCACCGGAAAGAATTTAGAACATCGACGAAGGCAACTCGTCAACGCTGCTCAACATGTTTTGATTGGCATGCAAAATGAAATCGTCAAGCCCGATGATCTGTTTCGAATAAGTTGCGACACCAACCGTCAGCGCCAGGCGAACCGACCAATTTTTTACATTGACCGAGTGAACCAGGAAATATTCCCGTAACTTCCGGGCGAGCAACTCTGCTTCTTCGGCGGTGGTGAGAGGCAAAATATACAAAAACTCGGTGCCGGTCCAACGCCCTCCTTTGTCTTCCGTGCGCATCTGCAGGCCGGCATCTTTGGAGAATGCGGCCAAAATGGCATCCGATGCCACCCAGCCGTACAAGTCATTGAGCTTGTTGAATCCTTCGACCCGGCAGATTAGTATGGATAACGGCTCATTCGCCTGTTCGGCGCCGGCAATCTCCTTTTCCAGGATTTGCATCGTGTAACGGCGGTTCATCAGTCCGGTAAGCGGATCCTGTTGGGCCTTTTGCGTAAGCATATGCCTCAGGTTCGACTGCTTCCAGATGATTTCCGCCACATGGCAAAATGCCTGGAACAGAGGCACGTTCATGTAGGTGAAATAATCTATGCTGTCTGCATAAAATACGATCATGCCGCGCAACCCGCGATTCTCGGAGCGAAGTGGAATCGCCAATGCACAGTTCACCGAAGCGGCACTCCAGTCTTTGCGCCATGGCGCAAACAGCGGATCAAGGTCGCCTGGCGATTCGACATTTTCAGGAAACGCTTGCGAATAAGGTCCGGACGGATCGAAACAACTGCTCGACAAACGCCAATCGGCACATTCCTGCGCACAGTCCCCGGCAGCTGCATAAGGCTCGACATGGGCGGCATCGCCTTCACAGAATCCGACCCAGACGAATCGCAGATGCGGCGTTGCACCAAGTATTGTGTGGCACAACAGTTTGATGTTTTCGCGCCCGCTATAAGACTGCGGAAGGGTCTCCAGCAACGAATGCAATGCAACCGCCAAAGCTGCGCGTTCGGTATCGGCTTCACGGGCGTCGAAAACCGGTCGGGCCGGGGCTATTGCACCTGGTTGGCGCGCCGAAAAAAAATTGAATCTCATTGTGGTCCCCGGAATCCAGCGATATTGAACGCCTGCAACTCTGAACGGCATGAATACCATTCCCAGACCCTGCACAAATCGTACAACATTTGCAGACGGGATAGTTGCTTTAAGGAAATTATAAGCGCGCGCGACCGTTATTTGTCAACTTCATCCAGTGCTATGTGCGTCAAATGTGCGACATCACCCCATCGCGAAATCTGCATCGCCGTAGCGTTCCACATGATACGGTTAATACTTGCATTGAAAATCGGAAAATCGCGACGAGGCAATAAACCAACACCGCTGGCCGCGCGATAAACGCATTCCAGCACTCCGCCGTGGGTTACAACCGCGATTTTCTTGTTGTCATGTACCGTTGCAAGTCGTTTAATTACGCCGATTGCCCGTTGCGAGAATTCGCGCAATGTCTCCGCGTTATTCCGCCCCATCGGATAACGTGCATCGATGTCACGCGCACACCACGCTGCATATGCATCTGGATAACGTTCATTGATGTCGCTATAACGCAAGCCTTCAAGAGCTCCGTAGCAACGCTCGCGCAGAGCCGGCTCAATATGTACCGCCATGCCGCGCGACGCGGCAATCGCCTGTGCAGTCTGGACCGCACGCTGCAAATCGCTGGCGATAATCACATCGAGCGGCTCATCCAACAGTACCCGTCCGAGTGCCGTCGCCTGTCGCTTGCCTTCGGCATTGAGCGCAATATCGACATGACCTTGCAAGCGCTTTTCCACATTCCAATCGGTTTCACCATGGCGAATCAGCAAAATCTCCGTCATTTAACGTCCATTTCGCTTGTTATCTGCGTTTCGGCATCGCGGGATTGAGCGTGTAAAGGCCGGTAATTTGCGCTTCGGCCAGAACATTGCCCCGGATTCCATCGCGCACTTGCTGGCCTGTAAATTTACTGTTTACCGGCACTCGCACAATATCCAGCGCATACAGCGCAAAAATGTAGTGATGGACGATCGAATCGTTCCACGGCGGGCATGGGCCGTCGTAGCCAAAGTAATCGCCTGCCATGTTCGGATCATTGGCAAACCAGCCGGTATAGTCATTCAGACCCTGGCGGACGCCGCGCCGCGCATCGCCAGGCATTTGCGGACCGGGTTTGCCATGCGGGGTCACGCCATCGGAAAATTCCGCGGCTGTTATCGGCGGCGATTGCGTCGGCAAATCGACCAGGACCCAGTGAAAGAAATTCACACGAGGCAGATCGGACGGTATACTTCTGCCTTCCTGATTCACATCGTCGCCGCGCGACGGTACATCGGGATCGTGGCAAATCAGTGCCAGCGACTTCGTATTCCCGGGCACGTCGCTCCACGCAAAATGGGGATTTCTGTTGGCGGACAAGGTTACATGAGTTGCCGGATCGATGGCGCAAAATGCGAATTCGGCCGGAATGGTGGCGCCGTCCTTGAATGAATCGCTCCAGAGTTTCATCTTCGTCTCCTTTGATTCGAACGGTGGTTGAATCCGGATGCCGCCGTCCGGTGCCGGTTCGGCGAATTACCGCCGAAGCCGCGGAGTAACGCAATCATTGTGTTTTCACCTGCAGCCAGAATGTCACCGGCCCGTCATTGGTCAGCGACACTTGCATATGCGCACCAAACCGGCCGGTTTCGACCACCGGGTGTTTTGTGCGCGCCCGCGCAACAAAATAATCGAACAGCCGTCGTCCCTTGTCAGGTGCGGCGGCCGGAGTAAACGACGGCCGCGTACCGGACTGGGTATCGGCCGCCAGTGTAAATTGCGGCACCAGCAGCAAGCCGCCGGCCACATCGGTGATGCTGCGATTCATCTTGCCCGCTTCATCCGAAAATACGCGATAGCCAAGCAATTTGGCCAACAGTGCATCAGCTTCCTTCTCGGTATCTTCACGTTCTGCGCAAATCAGCGCCAGCAAACCTGTCGTAATGCTGCCGATGACGACGCCATCAACGGCGACGCTGGCGTGGGTGACGCGTTGCAAAAGAACGATCATCAATGCAATCGGTGTGCCACGACAGTTGCAAATCGTTTCACCCTATTAATCGAATCATTCATCTTTTCATCCCGCCAATGCGCACCAGCTTCAATAATGCACTGCGACTGATCGTCAAGAAAGCGTCACCCGCGCAAACTTCCGTTTGCCCACCTGCAGCACAAAAGTCCCCGCATTCACTTTCAAGCCCTTGTCGGCGATCACGGTGCCATCTATCCGTACGCCGCCCTGCTCCACCATGCGCAGCGCTTCGGATGTCGACGGACAGAGATTCGCCTGTTTCAACAGTTGCCCGATACCGAGCGGCGCGCCGGCCAAGCCGACTTCGGCGATATCGTCCGGGATGCCGCCCTTCGCGCGGTTGTTGAAATCAGCCAGGGCGTCTTCGGCTGCCTGGCGGGAGTGGAAGCGCGCGACGATTTCCTGCGCCAGCAGCACTTTGACATCGCGCGGATTGCGGCCTGTTTCAACCTCCCGCTTGAATTGCGCGATTTCCGCCATTGCGCGGAACGAAAGCAACTCGTAGTAACGCCACATCATTGCATCGGAAATGCTCATCACTTTGGCAAACATGGTGTTGGCGGGTTCAGTGATGCCGATATAGTTGCCCTTGGATTTCGACATTTTTTCGACGCCATCCAGACCTTCCAGCAATGGCATCGTCAGTATGCACTGCGGTTCCTGGTCGTAGTCTTTCTGCAGTTCACGTCCAACCAGCAAATTGAATTTCTGGTCGGTACCGCCCAGTTCCAGGTCCGAACGCAATGCAACCGAATCGTAGCCTTGCATTAACGGGTAGAGCAACTCGTGCACCGAAATAGGCGTGCCGGCCTTGAAACGCTTGGTAAAATCTTCACGCTCCAGGATCCGCGCTACCGTATATTTGGCCGCCAGTTCGATCATGCCGCGCGCGCCGAGCGGATCTGACCATTCGGAGTTATAGCGAATTTCCGTCTTTGCGGAATCCAGTACCAGACTCGCCTGCGCGAAATAAGTTTTGGCGTTTTCCTCGATCTGTTCGCGGGTCAGCGGAGGACGGGTAATGTTCCGGCCCGACGGGTCGCCGATCATTGATGTAAAGTCACCGATCAAAAAAATGACGGTATGGCCCAGATTTTGCAACTGACGCATTTTGTTCAGCACGACCGTATGACCGAGATGCAAATCCGGCGCAGTCGGGTCGAGACCGAGCTTGATGCGCAACGGCTTGCCGGTTTGTTCGGAGCGAGCCAGCTTCTGGGCGAACTCGGCTTCAATCAACAATTCGTCAATGCCGCGTTTCGTGATGGCCATCGCCTCCCGGACTGCATCCGAAAGCGGCAGGGGTTGCTGCAGCAGGCTGGACGACGCCGCTGTTTTTTTTGACAATTGTTGATATAGGTCCATATTTGTAAAAAAAATGAGAATTCAGTAAAAACAGGCATACCTGTCTTTGATATACTGCTCCTCCCTTTAACCTTTCCGCGCGTCAACACAAAAACAAAAAGAGAATCAAGACAAAACGGTAAATTTTAACGTATTGCACGATGTTTACAGATAAATTACTAAGCGTCGGCTCGCGCAGCAAGCGGTTTTTCGGCTCCCTGCGCAAAACGCGTATCGTCTCGGCATCGGCGTTATTTTTAGCCGTGTGCGCATTCGGTGCGGCTGGTGTCGCCCCGATGGCGCCTGACGCAGCCAACCTGCCGGTGATATCGATTACGCAAGAGCTGGACCTTCCCGGCTTGCCCGAACAGATTGCCGCGCTCGGACCATCTTCCCAGAATTACGTAAGCGAAGAAAAAGTACTTCCCGGCGATACCCTCGCAGCCCTGTTGAATCGGCTGGGAATCAACGATGATGCAGCCGCCGTTTTCATTAAATCCGACCGCATCGCGCGCAGCGTGCTGCAACTGAAACCCGGCAAACGAGTGCAGGCGCAAACGGCAGGCAACGGCACACTGCAGTGGCTAAGCACTACCGTGGTAGATGGCCGCGACAATCCGGTCAAGAACATCGTTGTGAAGCGCGACGGCCAAACCTTCACGGCATTTGAATCTCCCGCCAACATCGAAAAGCGCATTGAAATGCGTTCCGGTGAAATCAAATCGTCCCTTTTTGCCGCAACCGATGCGGCGCAAATCCCGGATCCCGTTGCAATGCAGATCGTGGACATGTTTTCCACCAACATCGACTTTGCTTCCGACCTGCGCCGCGGCGACCGCTTCAACGTAGTATACGAAACCTTTTGGCAAGGCGGCGAATACATTCGCGCCGGCCGTGTGCTGGCCGGGGAATTCCGCAATGCCGGCGCCACCTATCAGTCGGTATGGTTCGACGAGCCGGGCACCAAGCAAGGCGGCGGGTATTACAGTTTCGACGGCAGATCGCTGAAAAAGGCATTCCTGAAATCGCCGCTCGAATTTTCGCGGATTTCGTCTGGCTTCTCGATGCGCAAGCACCCTATTTTCGGCAGCTGGAAAGCGCACAAGGGAATTGATTTCGCGGCCGTCACCGGCACGCCGATCCGGGCATCGGGTGACGGTGTAATCGATTTCGCCGGTCGCCGGGGCGGCTACGGCAATATGGTCATGATCAAGCACTGGTCCAGTTATTCAACCGCATATGCCCACATGAGCCGCTTCGCCGGCGGCATACGCAAAGGCACGAAAGTCAGCCAGGGCCAGGTCATCGGTTATGTAGGCAGCACCGGCTGGGCCACCGGTCCGCATCTTCACTATGAGTTCCGCGTCAATAACGAACCGCGCAATCCGCTGAAGATCGATATGCCCAATGCACCGCCGCTGGCCGGCGCCGAGTTGCAGCGTTTCCGCAACGTGGCAAATGAAATGACGCATCGTTTCGCGCTGTTAAGCCCTCAAGACAAGAATCTCAGGCTGGCTGCCAAATAATCTTCGCCGCTTGTGCGCCGTTGCTGGCAAACATCAATTCAAACCGTTCGTGGCGCAGAGCTTGTAAAATCAGCCACCACAAACGGTTTCTTTATGTCCCATCTCCCATCCGACAACACCCTCTTCATCGGCCTGATGTCAGGCACCAGTCTTGACGGCGTCGATGGCGTTCTTGCCGCATTTCCGCGCGATTTCTCGCACGGCCATATCGACACGCTGGCAGCGGCTTACATCCCTTTTCCCGCCGCGCTGCAAACCGATCTGATGTTGTTGCAGGCGGCCGGCGAAAATGAAATCCATCGCGAAGCATTGGTCGCCAATACGTTGACGCAGCACTATGCCGAGTGCGCTGCGCGCTTGCTGGCGCAAACCAATACGCAATGCACGAGCATTCGCGCCATCGGCGTGCATGGACAAACCATCCGCCATCAACCGGCACTGGGTTATACGCGCCAGACAAACAATCCCGCATTGCTGGCCGAGTTGACCGGCATCGATGTCATTGCGGATTTTCGCAGCCGCGATATTGCCGCCGGCGGCCAGGGTGCGCCGCTGGTGCCCGCATTCCATCGCGCGCTGTTTGCCGATTCGGAGCAAACCCGCGTCGTGGTGAACATCGGCGGCATCGGCAATATCAGTGTATTGAAAAGCGGGAAAACCGGACGCGTCATCGGCTTCGATACCGGCCCCGGCAATGTGCTGATGGATGCATGGATCGAGCAGCATTTGAATAAAAAATACGATACCGATGGCGCTTGGGCGGCAAGCGGCACGATTATTCCCGCATTGCTTGACAAGCTGCGCGCTGAGCCCTTCTTTGCAATGCCGCCGCCCAAAAGCACAGGCCGCGACCTGTTCCACCCGGCTTGGCTGGCTGCCAGGCTCAACTCATTCCCGGATGCGAAACCGGTCGACGTGCAGGCAACGCTGGCGGCATTTACCGCGACCACACTGGCAGATGCGATAGCACACCACGCAGCGGACGCACAGGCAATCTATGTCTGCGGCGGCGGCGCCTATAACCGGCATTTGATGCGACAGTTGCAGCAGGCCTTGGCCGATCGCAAGCACGCGGCTACGATGGAAAAAAGCGATGCGCTCGGCATAGCGCCGAATCATGTCGAAGCGCTTGCCTTTGCCTGGCTGGCGCATCGCTTCAGCCAACGCCTGCCGGGCAATCTGTCCGCTGTCACCGGCGCAAAAGGATTACGAATTCTGGGTGCGCTTTATCCGGCCTGATGATTCACGCCCGTAAAAGCAAAAAAGCGCAGAGAAATCTGCGCTTTTTCATTCCGGATCGACTCGTCAGGCCGAGAAAGACGAACCGCAGCCGCAAGTGGTGGTTGCATTCGGATTCTTGATCACAAACTGCGCGCCTTCCAGATCATCCTTATAGTCGATCTCGGCGCCGACCAGATATTGGTAGCTCATTGAATCGATCAGCAACTGCACACCATTCTTGGTCATCGTGGTGTCGTCTTCATTGACGATTTCATCGAAGGTAAAACCATACTGAAAGCCGGAACAACCTCCACCCTGCACGAATACGCGCAACTTCAGATCCGGATTACCTTCTTCATCAATCAGCTGGGCAACTTTCGTTGCAGCACTATCCGTAAAAACGATCGGTGCGGGCATTTCGGCGACGGCATTCATTTTGGGCTCCTGCTAAGCAAAGAATGATTCATTATAAGCCTTCGACGCCAATCATGCATTCGACGCCGCAAGCTTGGGCGCGGCCAGCTTCAAGATTTGCTCGTCAGCCTGATCATGGGTCAATTTGCCACACACCAGCGCGCCGCCGTGCATTTCCAGCGCCTTGTAATATACATCACCCGTTATGCGGGCCTTTGGCTGTAATTCAAGTAGCTCGGACGAATAAACCGGTCCGGTGATTTCGCCATTGACCACCAGATGCGCGACCCGCACTTCGCCTTCGACTTTCGCCTGCTCGGAAATAACCAGCATGCTGGTTTCGTCGGGGTCTGCAATAACATTACCCTTGACGTGGCCGTCGATGCGCAAGCCGCCCTTGAAATGCACATTGCCCTCGATCTTGGTCGACAGGCCGATGAGACTGTCGATGGTATTTTTTGCTTTATGGCCAAACATATGGCTCTCCTTTACAAATTGGCGGACTGTTGCGCGCGAATCTGCCCGTTTTCGAGTATGCGCGCCTGCACCGTCTTGACGGACGCACCGTCAGGCAACGTTAATACTCCCTCCGCGCGCTGATAATGCTTGAATCCGAGCTTGAATTTATCCACCTCGCCGGAATTTCCCGATGGAAATATCATCATAACACTTTTGCCTTCCTGGACAACCGTTACTGCTAATTGCAGGTTCCCTACAAAATCAGGTTTGCCTTTGCCTCTGCCGCCTTGCATCACTAGTACACGATACTGCAATTGATTCGGCGCAACAAGGTCCGCCTTTAACCGCCGGATGGCAATCCCTTTACCGCTATCGGCAGGCAGCAGACTTTCAAAAAATGTAAGATCTTCCTTCAGCTTGGTATTTTCGCTTTCCAATACTTTAACCTGTTCCGCAAGCTGTTTCTGTGCCGAACGCTCGATATTAAGCTGGCTTTCCGCCGCATTCACGGTAGTCGAGAACTGGTCGCGCTCGCTGCTCAGCTTTTCGACCTGCTCCTTCAATAAGGTCAGCCGCTGGTTGATCGCTCCCGGGTTGAAGCCGGTAATATTGCGTCCAAGATCGTAGGTCCACATCGCAACTGCGCCTCCCAAGCCGAGTACGATCCCGATAAAAGCGACCCTGAGCGGCCATGGCAAGTCGGTTTTGATGGTCATTTTCGGCGTCGAAATCGATCGGCGCCTTGAGCGGGAGTTTAGTAGCTTCACAGTGTCGGAAATTGAAATTTGTACATGGGCAGCTTACGGCATTACTGGGATTTGCATCAATCCGGTTGTCTCATCCAGGCCAAACATGATGTTCATGCATTGCACTCCCTGACCTGCGGCACCTTTGACCAGATTGTCTTCTACCACCAGGATAACCAGCAAATCCCCACCGCCGGGCCGATGAACGGCGATGCGCAACATGTTGGAAGCGCGCACGGAACGGGTTTCCGGATGGCTGCCGGCAGACATTACATCGACAAAACCGTCATTTTCATAATGTTCTTCATACAGCTTCTGAAAGTCGATATTGCGCGCTTCCGGCAAAATCGTTGCATATAAGGTCGAATGAATGCCGCGAATCATCGGCACCAGATGCGGCACGAAGGTCAACCCGATCTTGCGCCCCGCGATCGCCTGCAGGCCCTGCACTGTCTCCGGCAAATGGCGATGGCCTTTGACGCTGTAGGCCTTGAAGTTGTCCGACGCTTCGGCCAGCAAGGTGGATATTTCCGCCTTGCGTCCCGCACCGGATACGCCGGATTTGCAGTCGGCAATCAATGCGGCTTCATTGACCAACGCTTTCCCTTGCGCCAGCAACGGCGCATAGCCCAGCTGCATCGACGTCGGATAGCAACCGGGCAAGCCGATTACGCGTGCCTGCCTGATCGCATCACGATTGACTTCGGGCAAACCATACACCGCCTCTTCCAGAATCTCCGGGCAGGAATGCGGCATGCCGTACCATTTTTCAAATACTGCCGTGTCCTTCAGGCGGAAATCCGCGGCCAAGTCGATAATTTTTACGCCCGCAGCCAGCAATTCCGGCGCCTGTGCCATTGCGACACCATGCGGCGTAGCGAAAAAAACCACATCGCATTCGGTCAGCTTTGCTTTTTCGGGAGCGGAAAATGCGAGCGACACATGGCCGCGCAACGACGGGAACATGTCGGCAACCGGCATGCCGCTTTCCTTGCGCGAGGTGATGGCGATTAATTGCACTTCCGGATGGGCAGCCAGCAGCCGCAGCAATTCCACGCCTGTATAACCTGTGCCGCCTACGATACCGACTTTGATCATGTTTTCTTTACCGAAACTTGCTTTACATTTTATTTTAACAGGGACGCATGAATAAACGCTGTCATTTCACCAAAATCCGTAGATGAACGTTTTTTAATATCGCATATTCGCACACAAGAATGCCGTCCCAAAAACAAAAAGCCGCCGGGCGCAAACCCGGCGGCTTTCCGATGCTCTGAAAACGCAGATCAGCGCTTGGAGAACTGTTTGGCGCGACGTGCCTTGCGCAAGCCGACCTTCTTGCGTTCGACTTCACGTGCATCGCGCGTGACGAAGCCCGCTTTGGCCAATTCCGGCTTCAGCGTAGCGTCGTAGTCGATCAGCGCACGGGTGATGCCGTGACGAACCGCGCCGGCCTGGCCTGATTCACCGCCGCCATTGACGTTGATCATGATGTCGAAACGCTCGACATTATTGGTCAATTCAAGCGGCTGGCGAATAACCATCAACCCGGTCTCGCGCGAGAAATATTCATTGGCGGGTTTGCCGTTGACGACGATTTGGCCGGAGCCGGATTTGATGAAAACGCGCGCCACAGCACTCTTGCGACGGCCGGTTCCGTAATTGTAGTTACCGATCATGTCTTTTCCTTAGAGTTCAAGTGCTTTGGGTTGCTGCGCGGTGTGCGGATGACTGGCATCCGCATACACTTTGAGCTTCTTGATCATCGCATAGCCGAGCGGGCCTTTGGGCAACATGCCCTTGACCGCTTTCTCAAGCGCGCGACCCGGAAAACGCTGCTGCATTTTCAGGAAATTGGTTTCATATATGCCGCCCGGGTAACCGGTGTGGCGATAATAGGTTTTTTCAGTCGCCTTGGCGCCGGTCACGCGCAGTTTGCCTGCGTTGATGACGACTATGAAATCGCCGGTGTCGACGTGAGGGGTGAATTCCGGTTTGTGTTTGCCGCGCAATCGGAGTGCCACTTCGCTGGCAACACGTCCGAGGATCTTGTCCGTCGCGTCAATCACGAACCAGTCGCGCTTGACCTCGTGGCCTTTAGCGGAAAAAGTTTTCATGATGACTTTCTAGCTGGGTAATTCGCTCAATAAATGGTGGTTCCGCTCGGATGTGAAGTGCTTATCAACAACACCGGCAGACTCGTCCTTGTCTGTTATCTCTTCCTGAGCAAACGAAAGAACCTGAAATTATAGCCGTCTATGCAGTCTCAGGTCAAATATCGCTTGCAAAAACAGGATGATTGCATCAAGAACCCCATGAAACATGGTTCGAAGAGATGACAAGGAGGTTGCCGTTCGCCCTGAATAGCCCTTTCAGCGCGTATCGAAGGGTTGATTTGCCATTTACCCCCCTTTTTGCAACCAATGCGGCGCGCGCAGCCTAAAAAAAACCCGAAGCGGGTTAAGCTTCGGGTTTAATCCACACCAATGAGGAGGGTGGAGGAGACACTTGCGTAATTGCTTTCCGCTTGCGCAGATCGGCAATCCATGGCTTGAATTATAGCGAAATTATTGTGCAACGCAAGAAAACTAATCGATTTTGTTGGTAAAAAGTGGCATGTCACGTTGTCGCATTCATAAATTATTGTTTAAATTCATGGACTTACATTTATGTTTCCATGAAGAAGCTTTCTTTGGTGAAATAACAGTATTGCAATGCAACAAAGATAACAATGGCGATTTGTTTGGAACCAGTGTCTTTACAGCGGCATTGTCTTCGTCGTGAATCCGCAGTGCCAGAACAGCTACAATAGTCGTTGCCCCTATAGAGCCGGAGCGAATATGGTTGGAACCGGATCCCAAGAGGGAGCAGGGCGAAGCGGGAAATTCGATCGGCATGATGAAGTAGGGATTTTGTGGGCAGTGCCCCACGTCTGCGTCCCCCGAGCGGACTTCCGAGCTGTGCACTTCCGTTGGTCGCCAACGGGAGTGTGACCGTAGGGAATGCAGAGCCACAGCCTGTGAGGCGTAGCGATCCTGGCTTGCAAGCCAAGGTGCGCACTGCAAGTGAGAATAGAGCCCGGAAAATCAAACCTTTCCGGATTGAATCAATAAACGAACGAGGAAAGAATGGAATGCACCGTGCGCTGGACTGGACTGTCCGGCATGACTTTTTTGGCGGAAACAGGCTCCGGTCATGTGGTCGCAATGGATGGCGCACCCGAAGGCGGGGGGCGCAATCTGGCACCGCGTCCGATGGAGGTGGTACTGGCGGGCACAGGCGGGTGCACTGCCTATGACGTCGTATTAATCCTGCGCAAAAGCGGCCAGGATATTCGCGGCTGCGACGTCACTCTCAAGTCCGAACGCGCCGAAAAAGACCCCAAGGTATTTACCAAGATTCATTTTCACTTCATCGTGCGCGGCCGCGATTTGAAACAAAATCTGGTGGAGCGCGCAATCAAACTCTCGCACGAGAAATACTGCTCGGCTTCCATCATGCTGGAAAAGACCGCCGAATTAACCCATTCTTTCGAGATTGTGGATGACGTTCTGCAGGGGCCCGGCACGTAGCCCTGGCAACCCTCCGCTCGGCCTCCGGCTGCTTCGGAAGTCCGACGGTCGTCTTTGACCGGGCGCCGGAAATCGCGTGCCAAGCACGCCGTTTTGAAGCCTACAGATAATAAGCTGTGGTCGTCATGATTTTCGCCATCGCCTGCATCGCTTTGCGCACCGGCACCGGCATGTCGGCCGCACCCATTGACTGCGCCGCCGCGCCATGCGCGATTTCATCGGCGCGCATCTGCCTGACGATTGCCCTCGATTTTTCATCCTGCAACGGCAAGCTTTGCAGATGACTGTCCAGATGCGCCTCGACCTGGCGCTCTGTTTCAACCACGAAACCCAAACTGGGCGCGTCGCCCAATCGCGCCGCCGCTGCACCAAGCGCATATGCGCCGGCGTACCACAACGGATTCAAGACGCTGGGCCGCGAACCCAGCTCCTGCAGACGCTGCGCAGTCCATGCCAGGTGATCCGCTTCGTCATG
>DASYKE010000147.1:0-6376 GCA_035995725.1 Burkholderiaceae bacterium
AAATACCTTTCACGCGGAAGAAAAGTTGCCGGCCAGAGATCGTGCCGAACTAAGCGATTACGCGCGCTCGGGCTTTGACCGTGGACACATGGCCCCGTCCGGCGACATGCCGACCGAGACCGCGCAGCATGAGAGCTTTTCGCTGGCAAACATGATTCCGCAGAACCCGAAGAATAATCAGATCCTGTGGGAAGGCATCGAAGAAGCAACCAGAAGCCTGGCGCGCACCGATGGCGAAGTGTATGTCGTCACAGGACCTGTTTTTGAAGGATCGTCGCTGGAACGCATGAACGGCCGCGTGCTGGTCCCCACGGCCGTATTCAAGGCGATTTACGATCCCGTACGTCAACAGGCCGGCGCCTATCTGACCCCGAATGCCCCAGGCATGGAGTACCAGACGCTATCCATCGCCGATCTGGAAAGGCGTACCGGTATCAACGCTTTTCCGACGCTGCCGGACCAGGTCAAGGAGACGAAGATGCCACTTCCTGTTCCAACCCCGCACGGTTTCAAGAAATCGCGCAATCCGCCCACCGAAGTCGAACCGCCAACAAGGTAATGCCATGCCCAACTTCAAACCATTCAAGAATGAAGAAGAGTCGCTGACGATCGATGATTTGACCATCGAAAACCGGCTGGACCGGGTATCGTTATACGGCTCGGTGCAACTGACCAGGGATAAGACCGGGCTGCAGCAGGCAAGGCAGTTGAAGGAGGTAATTGATGCAGTCGTTGCCGCACTGGAAGCCGAGAAAAGCTTGCCGGAGCATATTGCGGTCAAGCCGACTGAAAAGGTCGATAACCCATTCAGTAAATAGGCGTTTCATCATTTATCTCCGGGATTTCCCATCCCGGTTGCTCGCCGATCGTCTTCTTCATGCCCGCCTTCGGCGCTGGATGGCTTGGTTCAGCTCACACAAAATCGACCCTGACCCTGATACCCCTGACCCTGATACCCAATAAACAGCTGCTTCAGTTTTGTGCGTGCTGTGCAGCCTGCTCAATCAGAGCAGCGACTTCTTTAGGATGCGACTCGTAGACCGAATGGCTGGCGCCTTCGATTTCGACTGTCTGGCTGTGGGCGCGCGCGGCGTACATCCGTTCAAGGTCCGGATTGATGATGCGGTCAGATTTGGCGACCATATACCAGCTCGGCTTGACTTTCCATGCCGTATCGGAAATTTTGGCTGAGAACACCGACGCCGCCGTAGGCATTTGCGCATGGGCTTCAAACTCGGCCTGGGCGCGCGGAAGGTCAGCGGCGAAATCAGCAGGGTAATCAGGCGGGTTCAGGGAGAGAAAGCCGTCCGGAGATTTCACGACTGCCTTTGTAAGATTCGGCCACTTTTTTCCGTTCCCGACTTCGGTTTCGCCGACGTCCAGGGCGTGAGCCGCAATGTAGACCAGTGCGGAGACGTGGGGATCGTTACCTGCCTCAGTGATAATAGCGCCGCCGTAGCTATGGCCGACCAGTACACTTGGACCATCCTGGCTGTCGATGACACGTTTAGTCGCGGTCACATCTTCCGCAAAGGATGTCAACGGTTCCTGGACGAGGCTTACATTGTATCCATCCCTGGTCAAAATATCATAAACGGGCCGCCAGCCGGCGCCGCCGACAAAGGCGCCGTGAACCAGCACGATGTTTTTGACCGGCGCGGCGGATGCCGTTGTGGCGGATGCCGGTGTGGCGGTGGAGGCAAGCAGCATGACAGCGGCAAACGCTGACGCGAAAAAGGAGGGGACGAGGCGGAGGCGCATAATATATTCCTTGGTGGTTGATTGAAGGGATTTAGATGCAAGTGCATCGTCGTTGCAGTATGTTTTCCCGGCGCTGACAGCGTAATGACGCAAGCATTACAAATAAATGGCAATCCGAAGCCGCTGTACACTGTCGCCGAATTACACCGCCCCCCTCTGGAGTTCCGTCCGGGACATTAAGGGTCCGAGTCGATTTAATTCCAACCAGGCATTTCATCATTTACCTCCGGGATTTCCCCTCCCGGTTGCTCGCCGATCGTCTTGTTCATGCCCGCCTTCGGCGCTGGATGGCCTGGTTTAGCTCGGCAAAACATCGACTCTGACCGTGCTACCCAAAACCGGCCAGGCGGTCATTCGCATCGCCTTCGCGCACTGCCGTCCAACAAGGAGCGTATTGGCCAGGCACAAGTGTGTTGCCCGCGGAGGGAATGGACGGCGCCATGCTGGTGGCGCTGCGGCAAGTCGAAAAATGCGCCGTTCGTGCCCCGCGTCAAGCTTGGAAAGAACATGAAACCTTCCTGGCGAACGACGTGCCTAAAGACTTTAGGCGCAAGACTTTTTGATGAAAGGAAACCATCATGGAAACGCATCCCAGCATACAGCCCCCCGGTCAGACCCTGGAGGGCATGCATATTGCCATCCTCGTCACCGACGGTTTCGAGCAAGTGGAATTTACCGAACCCAAGAAGGCACTGGAAGAGATCGGCGCAATGACGAAGGTGATCTCCAGCAAGCGTGGCAAGGTACAGGCATTCAAGCACGATACGAAGGCCGACCTGTTCGACGTCGACCTGGCCTTCGGCGAGGCCGACCCGATGGACTTCGACGCCGTTTTGCTACCGGGCGGCGTCTTCAACGCCGACCAGATCCGCATCATCCCCGAAGCGCAACGCATTGTGCAGAGCATGCACAATCACGGCAAACCGATCGCGGTCATCTGCCACGCTCCCTGGCTGCTCGTCTCCGCCGGATTGGTGAAAGGCAAAACGCTCACCAGCTGGCCGAGCCTGCAGGACGACATCCGCAACGCCGGCGCCACCTGGGTCGACAAGGAAGTGGTGGTCGACGGCCTGTGGGTCAGCAGCCGCAAGCCGGCCGATCTGCCGGTGTTCAACGCGAAGATGATCGAAGTGATCCACACGACGAAGGATCAGCATCTGAAGGGGACGCCGGATAGGAATGCGGTGGGGATTGCCGGGGCGTGAGGCGCGATCGAGCATCAACCGCTCGGTTATCAAACGCCCGATGAGTTTGAGAAACGGCGAGGTGGTGCTTAATTAACCTGTCCGAGAAATGCGGGTGGCCTCAAAACCGGGTTACCTCAGTCTGACCCCATATACTTTGACCCCATATACTTTAGTGTTGTCCTTGGTCGAACCTTGCTCATCCAGATCAAAGAGGAGTGATGTGGAATGCAGGGATGATATGGAGCATAATAAATAGCGCTATTCTGAAACTCTGTGCCGTTATCAAACGGCGCTTGAGTTAGCGGGATGAAGCAGTGCGTTGAAATCAGTGATCGAGAGGTCTCATGAGATTTGCAAACCGGCTGGCTCTAATCTTGTTTGTCCTGGTTGCGTGTGTTGGCTGCGACCAAACGACTAAATCGATTGCGCAGTCTTACTTGCCTCGGTCCGAGGTATGGTCGTTTCTCGAGGATACCGTACGGTTGCAGCTTGCGTACAACAATGGCGCGTTCCTGAGCCTAGGTTCCTCCCTGCCGGAATTCTGGCAACATGCGTTATTCAGTGTTTGCGCCGGGGCTTTGTTGCTTGGCATGTTTGGCTACGCGCTGTTCGCCAAGCGCATTCCGCCAATTGGCGTTTTCGCAATCGCGCTGTTTGTTGCAGGTGGTGTCAGCAATCTTGCGGATCGATTGGCGTACGGCGGTTACGTTATTGACTTCATCAATCTCGGTATCGGGCCGTTGCGTACTGGGATTTTCAATGTAGCCGACATCTTCATCACGGCAGGTGCCCTTGTTCTTTTTGCTCATGAGTTTCACCGGACAAGAATTGATTCCTAATTCCGGCTCGGCAATATCTGATTGCGATATTGCGGACACTAAGGGTCAGAGCCGATTTAATTCCAACTCTGCGTTTCATCCATTGCCGCTCTGGATTTCCCTTCCCGCTTGCTTGCCGATCGTCTTGTTCATGCCCGCCTTCGGCGTTGGATGGCTTGGTTTAGCTCAGCATATGGGGTCACAGCATATGGGTCCACAGCATATGGAGTTAGACTCGATCATATGCACAGCATATGGGGTCAGACTCGATTAACCGGTATTACCCTGCTCCCGGCCTCTTCGGCCTCCCCTTCGGCAACGGCACTGCCCTGCGCTCGGTCAAGCGTTCAATCTTCGATTGAAAACGGCCACTGCCCAATGATATGTCGAGTCTGACCCCATATACTCTTTTCTCCATGCGATACTTAAGCGTAAAGCCTAACGCGGCGTGAGAGTCAAGCGGTTCGGTGGTCAGGCATCGCATTCAGGCTAGCCCGCACTTGGGCGTCATAGGTAGGCGTCAGTCTTGTTCGCTCGGCAGCCGACAGAGTGAAGATTTCGACACCGATATCGGTGACCGCAACCGTATGCTCAAACTGCGCCGACAGCGAATGGTCTTTGGTCACCGTCGTCCATTCGTCTCGCAAGACCTTGACATGATGGCCGCCTGCGTTGAGCATTGGTTCGATGGTAAAGATCATGCCCGGTTCCAGTACGACGCCAGTACCGGCGCGGCCGTAGTGCAGCACTTGCGGCGCATCATGGAATACTTGGCCGATGCCATGACCGCAAAAATCACGCACCGTCGAAAAGCCCTGCGCCCGCGCTACTGCCTCGATTGCCGCACCAACGTCGCCAAGGGTTGCGCCGGGCCGGACCGCGTTGATGCCGGCGAACATCGCTTCGTACGCCTTCTTGACCAGGCGCTCGGCCAAGATCGAAACAGCGCCGACCTGGAAGGTGCGGCTGGTGTCGCCATGCCAGCCGCCCAACAAGGGCGATACGTCGATGTTGACGATGTCACCCTCGCGCAAATACTTGGAGTTGGACGGAATGCCGTGCGTGACCACATGATTGACCGAAATGCAGCTCGCGTGCTGGTAGCCGTTGTAGCCGATCGTGGCGGGAATGCTGCCGACCTGGCGCATGTAAGCCTCGCAGAGCGCATCGAGCTCGGCCGTGGAAATGCCGGGTTTAACATGCGGCGCGATCATGTCGAGGGTGTCCGCGGCGACGCGGCCAACACGGCGCATCGCCGCGAAGCCGGCCTCGTCGTGAAGGGGGATTCGCTTGCCGTGGTCGGTCTGGAGGGAATAACGCATGAGTTCGCTTTGCTGTAAATTATTTTGCCTTGACCGCCCAGGTGCAGACGGCGTCGTGCGACGAACGCAGCACGGCATTGATGGATGGCGGAATGGGCAGGTCCTGGCTCAGGAAGGGCTTGACGATGGCCACTGGTGCACCGATGAGAATGAAGCGCAGCACATGGCCGGGATTGTCGACGCGTGGAAGCAAGGTTTGCACGCAGCGCGTGAAAGCCGCGTCAAGTTCGGCTTGGTCTGCTTCAAGTTCCGCACGCAACTGCGCGGGCAGCTCGCCGAAGTCCGGGGCCTCGTCAGATTGCAGCATGAAGCGCGCGTACACAGGCTTGCTGCGGCACCATTGCACCAGCGCCTCGACGGCAAGCCACGTATCGCCACGTGCCCAATGACAACTGACCTCACCACGAAAATCCGCTCTCACCTTAAGCCAAGCGCGAGCCAGCACCGTGTTGCGCGAATCGAAGCGGTGATAGAGAGAACCGATGGGCGCTCCCGCCTTGGAAGCGATGGACGCCATCGACACCGCGCCAATGCCGCACTGAGCAGCAATCTGGATCGCGCTTTCGATAAAACCGTCTTCATTGTATTTTGCGATTCTGACCATTCAAATAGAATACAGATTCTATTTGGTTTCGTCAAGCGAGTCATGGCCCTACAAGGCAGCGCGGCAGCGTACACGCTACGACTCCGGACCCGGTTAATGGCCGCAGCACACCAGCGTCATCATCACCACCAACCTGAGCGTCGCCGAATGGTCGCACGTGTTCGGCGACGCCAAGATGACCACGGCGCTGCTCGATCGCCTTACCCATCACTGCCATTCGTGGAAACGGGTAACGAGTCGTACCGCTTCCAGCACAGCAGCATGGCAGCCAAAGGCAGATCAAGGCGCGGGAACAGAAACGCAAGAGCGGCGATGCGGCTCAGATGGACAGCGGAAATGGAGTGAAATGAAGAAAATCGACTTAAAAATATAAATCGTTTATATCGTTAATTTAAGCAATCAAGACGAAGGGGAATTCGTTTCGGGCTACGCCCTCCACGAATTCCCTTCATTATTTGGTACACTTATCCACAGCTGCTACTCAAAAACGCAGCGCCCCGCCCTGGGTCAAATTTCGATCGGCACGGTGGGTCAATATTAGGTCGGCGCCAACAGCCATATGCGCAATTTAGCATATATCGAGTCTGACCCCATATACTTCGAATGTGATTTACCTTTTGCCATCCGTCGTGTTCGGCGGCGTAATCGGATGTGGTGCTTTAGGGCCCTTATATTCCGGACGCG
>DASYKE010000148.1:0-8908 GCA_035995725.1 Burkholderiaceae bacterium
TATTCTCGGTAAACGCAATCTCAACGGACACATCGATCCGGACCTGTTCGACGTCTTCGTTCGCAGAAAGGTTTATCTCAAGTATGCGCTGAAATTTCTGGATCCCGAGCAAATCGACGAAGTGGACGAGTCGAAAATCCCGGGATACACCCCTTGACCTGCAGGACCGATGCAGCAACGATCGCCGTTTTGAATACGGCAGATTGCGGCACAGCTGTACACTAGCGGTCTGTCGCAGCCAAAGCCTCGCAGACAGGACAGGGCCGCAACGAAATTCTTGTTGCTGAAAACCGGTCAGGCTGCGCCATATCCAGTCCCATCCGGACAATGAAATGATTTAAAAAGGCCGCATGATGGCTCGCATCACACGCATACTGATTTTCCTGCAGCTTGTCGTTGCCGGGGCGTTGTTCGCCTGTGCCGTCAAGGTATGGCGCATCGACAACCTGCCGCTGGCTTTGATGCTGAGCATCGGAGCCGTTCTTTTGCTGCGCCTGTTGATAACCGCCAATAATTTTTTCATCTCATGGCGTTATCGCAGCGATACACCGGTTTCGCTTCGGCTCAACTGGCGCCAGGCATGCCGCTTGTTCTTTGGAGAGTTCGGCGCAACAATGCTGAGTTCATCGTGGAGCATGCCATTTCATTCATTCAGCAAACGCCCTGCGAAGAATCCGGCGGGTTTGCCCGTTTTGCTGATCCACGGTTATGGCTGCAACAGCGGTTACTGGCATGCGATGAGCAAAGTACTGATGCGGGCGCATATCACGCATCATGCCGTAGACCTGGAACCGGTATTAAATGACATCGACGGCTATGTGCCGACCATGCACTGCGCCATTGAAGCATTATGCAAAGAAACCGGGCACAACAAGATCATCATCGTCGCCCATAGCATGGGGGGACTGGTCACGCGCGCCTATCTGCGCGACCATGGCAGCGCGCGCATCGCGAAAGTGATCACGCTTGGCACTCCCCACCGGGGAACCGGCCTGGCCAATTTCGGCATCGGCCGCAACTCGGAGCAAATGCGCTGGGAGGGCGGTCCAACCGAAGGTACGTCCAGCGACTGGCTGCGCAAGCTGGCAAAAACCGAGGGTAGTGCCATTCAAGCGTTGTTCGTGTCGATCTATTCGCACCACGACAATATCATCTCACCGCAGACGTCATCTTGTCTGGCAGGAGCCGCCAATATCGAGTTTCACGGCATCGGCCATGTCGCACTGGCATTCAACCCGGCGATTCAGGCGCGCGTGATCGAAGAAATCCTCAATACTGCGCAGCAACCGTCGGTTGCACCCGCGGCAAAATCAGCGTGACAACACATGAGCCGCCGGGCATGGGGTACGGCGGTCTTTATGTCTGCCTGACTGCAAAATAAAATACCAGCGCAGGAACCAGCGCGCCCGGCATCAGTATGAGCACATTGCGCAGTGCGCCGACCCATGGAACAGGGTCGAAAGAGGCGGCCCACCACGCCACGGTCAGCACGACCCACACCAATGCCACCGCACCGGCAACAAACGCCGATACCGTTGCCCTGCCCAATGTCCATAGCGCCAGAACCAGCAGCGGCGGCAATACGTAGAGCATGCTTGATTGGGCCGCGGCCGACAGCGCGCCGCCCATTGCCGCCGGCGACCAGCGCGGAGGACTGAATTGCAATGCGATGAACAGACATGCAATGCCCGCTATCCAGGACAGCATGAACGCACCGATCAGGCGTGGCGTAATTTTATGCATGAAAAACCTTGTACAGTACAACTTCGAGAGAGCGTGGAAACACATTACCGTATTTCATCGTTATCATCCTGCAGCACCAGCCGCCCGAAAAATCTTGCCGGGTCGCGCTATTCGCATCTGCTCATGCAATCAGACCGATCCAGCATTTTACGTCGCGAGGAAATCATTCTTGGAAGCTTATTGCGCAGCCATTTTCATGTTGCATGGAAATTTTCTGACCCGAACTTCAAGTCTTGAGTTCATATTTGCTATTCAACCGTATGGATCAATGGAACTTTTTTGATTATATGGCAACCCAATAACAACAATCTTGTTTTCGCAATATTCTTGCTCGCCATTACAAACCGGCCATTGGCTTTGCCTGTTTGTTTTGGTTTGTTCTTCAACATACGCAGACCCTGTCATGAAAAAATTCTTTATTGCAATCGCTGTCTTTTTCTTTAGCGCTGCGTCGGCATTCGCCGCAGATATAGTCGATACGGCGGCCACCGACGGATCATTCAAGGTATTTGTTGCGGCATTAAAAACGGCGGGATTTGCCGAAACGCTGAAAAATTCCGGACCTTATACGGTATTTGCGCCGACCGATGAAGCATTTGCGAAATTGCCGGCAGGCACCTGGGAGGCCATTTCAAAAGACAAGACAAAACTTGCCCAAGTGTTGGCTTACCATGTTATCCCCGGCAAAGTGTTGGTGACTGAAGTGAAACCAGGCAAGGTGAAGACTACCGAGGGCAGCACGCTGACACTTACGTCGGACAATGGAAAAGTGACCGTCAATAACGCGAACATCACCCAAAGCGATGTCATAGCGGATAACGGCGTAATTCATGCAATCGATACGGTCGTACTGCCGCCAAACTAGTTGTGCTTGTACATCGGATCGGGTGAATCCGGGGCCGTGCATGCGAGCGTCCTCGCCATATGCGCTCATGACGACAAGGAATCAGCCTGAACAGCCGGGTTGCAGATTGGGATCAGTCTGTCGTCATTCACCTGCTACACGCCAGAGTGTATACTCCAGCCAGTTGACTTCACGCCCCGAGCAATGAAATCATCGTCGTGCGGACGACAAGCCGAGCGTGCGGCTGGCAATGACATCGAGTTCCGGCATTCACGAGAGCGATATCTGACCAGGCCGGTGTTTAACCGGCTGCATTGACTACAGCGAGAGTTCCTATCACTACAAAAATGAAATCACTTTGCGTCTATTGCGGTTCTTCGCCGGGAGCGTCGCCCGTCTATGCGGATGCTGCATGCGCGTTGGCCAGGGAAATGGTCGCCGACAATATCGAGCTGGTGTATGGCGGCGGCAAGGTCGGGCTGATGGGTATCATCGCCGATGAAGTGCTGCGTCTGGGCGGCGAAGCCACCGGGGTCATTCCGCAGGCCTTGATGGATAAGGAAGTCGGCCATAACGGACTGACCCGCCTGCATGTCGTCAAAGACATGCATGAGCGCAAGGCGATGATGGCCGAGTTGTCGGACGGCTTTATCGCCATGCCGGGCGGCTTCGGGACACTCGAAGAATTGTTCGAGATACTGACCTGGTCGCAACTCGGCTTTCATGACAAACCGATCGGGTTGTTAAACGTCGATGGTTTTTATGATGAATTGATCCGGTTCACGCATCATCTCGTGACGCAGCGTTTTTTAAAAGCCGAGCATGCGTCCCTGATGATGCATGCATCGGACGCGCCCACGCTGCTGGAGCAGTTCCGGTCGTTCAAGCCTAACCACCAGAGCAAATGGCTCGATGAGGCGACAGCGAAAACTCTGGTTCCTTAACACTATCTAAGCAGCGTTCGAAGTCAGGCGCACGATCACGCATCCAGCGCCTGACTGAAGTCTTCCAGCAAATCCGCGGTATCCTCAATTCCGACCGATACCCGAATCAGCGATTCCGCAATCCCCATGCTGGCGCGCCGCTGCGGCCCCATTTCATAAAAAATGGTGTGTGCAACCGGAATCACCAAGGTGCGCGTGTCGCCCAGATTGCTGGCCGGTATGCCCAGCTTCAGCCGATTCAGATAGTCGAAACAATCGATGCCGTCCTTCAGCTCGAAGCTGAATAATCCACCGTAAGCATCAAACAGGTCGGTCGCAATCGCATGCTGCGGATGCGATTGCAGGCCCGGGTAATAGACTGCGGCGACCCGCTTGTCGGCTTCCAGCATTTTCGCCAATGCCAGCGCATTGATGCATTCGCGCTCCAGCCTCAGCGCCATGGTTTCGGCGCCGACCGCGAGATGATGTGCCGCCTCCGGCCCCAGCGAGCCGCCGAAATCACGCAGGCCCTTGGCCCGGATTTGCGCCATTCCCCACTGCGTCGGCGCAAGCCGCTTGTAACTGTCGACAATATTCGGGAACCGGGTCCAGTCGTACAGGCCGGTATCGGTCACGCTGCCGCCCAACGCATTGCCGTGCCCGCCAATCGACTTGGTCAATGCATTGATCACCAAGCCGGCATCGACTGCCTTCGGCTGGAACAGAAAAGGCGAAGTCAGCGTGTTATCGACGATATAGAGAATGCCGCGCTCGCGGCACAGCCGGCCGATACGCGCCAGATCGGCAACCTGGGTACGCGGGTTGGCAATGGTTTCAACGAATACGATACGTGTGGCCGGCGTCAATGCCGCTTCTACATGCGCCACATCGGTGGCGTCGACCAGCGACACGTCGGCCCCCTGGCTGTTGACCGTTTGCCAAAGGCTGTTGGTATTGCCAAACAGGAAGGCGGACGACACCACATGATCGCCCTTGCGCAATAACGCCTGCACTACTGCGGCAATCGCCGCCATGCCGGTTGCAAAACAGATGGTTGCATGGCCGTCTTCCATTTTATTGATCTTGTCTTCCAGCGCCGAAACAGTCGGATTGCCCTGGCGGCCGTAACGATAGCCGGGCTCCCTGCCCTGAAACACCGCCGCCAGTTCACGCGCATCCTTATAGCCAAAGGCGACGGAGGTATGAACCGGCTTGTGCAACGACCCATGCTCAATCGGCTTTTGCCGGTCGCTGTGCAGGATGGTAGTGGTGAAACCGCGTTTTCTAGTGTCCATGATAAGAGCCTACGTCAATATAAATCGTGAGTGCGAACGGGGTAGATCGGGCACCGGGCTAGGGTGCAGCAGGGGTTTCAGGCGACATGTCGCCTGCCTGCCCAACAGCACAGGCTTGCAAGCCTGTACGCGCCCTGCGAGGGTGGGGAGCGCAGTGTGGTTTATCCACATAAGCGACCCGCAACAACGCCCGGTGCCCGATCTACCCCGTTCCCGAAGGGTTTAGGTAAAAACGCGCGTCTGCGGCGTTGCACTCGTCGTGAATAGAAACCACTATTCACTTCTCCTGCCCTTGCAGGGCGCGCATTCGCTTGCAAGCGAATACCGTTTCGCAGGCAGGCAGCATACTGCCCGAATTCCCTGCTCAACCCTTGCATCCATCGCGTTTTTACCTAAACGCATCTCACGATTTATATTGACGTAGGCTCTAATAAAAAAACCCGTTCAGCATGCGCTCAACGGGTTATTGGTGAAAAGTCACAGCCCTTTTAGCGGCACTTGTTTGGGACTTTAACCCGGCGCCCGCAAGCAGAAGCAAATCGGCGCAGTCATCATCCTATCGCAAAAACGGATGAATGCAAAATCATACGGTGTTCCGGCGCAGGCTGTCGCATTTAATGCAGGCACGCCTGCATTGTCCAACACATCAACAAGCCCCACCCGGCCTGCGAATCAGGAATCAGCGAAGTTGATTTAACTTCTGTTCCACGAATGCCAGCAACTCGGGAGACAGCGTGTCGGCCGCCTTGGCACGGCCGAATGCATCGCGTGCTTCCGCCAGGCGATTCTCCGCCTGCAACGATATGGCGAGCCCCATCCACCAGATGCCGCTTTGAGGCGATTTGCTCAGAGCCACCTGATAATGCTCGACAGCTTCCTTATGCCGCGCCTGACGCTGAAACAGCGCAGCCAGAAATGCCTGGTAATCGGCCCGCTCGGCTGCATACGGCAGTGTACCTTGCAAGGTTTCGACTGCTGGCTGAAGACGGCCTTTTTCCACCTGAAGACGTGCAAGCATCATCGCCAATGCCGGCTGGCTCCGGTCGAGGTTTACCCCTTCCTGCAGCCTGCGTATCGCGTCGTCCAGACGCTTGGTCTCCAGCAGCAAACCGACCAGGGTCTGACGCGCCACGGCATGATACGGATCGAGCTGCAGCACCTGCTGCAGCGCACCGATCGATTCGGCGATTCTTGCTTGCTGGATCAGCCCGGTTGCCCTGCGATACTCGTTTTCTGCGCGCTGTTGCGGCGTAAGTTGTTTTACCTGCTTGGTCACATTGGCAGGTATGCCGAAATCGGACATTTTTTGTGTCGCCGGTTCAGTTCTCGCCTTCCCTTTTGTTGCTGTTGCCATGCGGGCCGGCGCAGGAGGGACCGGCGCAGGCGCCAATTCTGATACCGGTGCCGGGCTAATGGGCGCCGGCGCTGGTTCCGGTGCAACTGCCGCCACCGCCGCCGGAATCCGGGCCGATGCCGGCGGCACCGGTGCAATGGCAATACTCCCCGGCGCGACTGCAGCTATCGGCTTATCCGCTGCGATTGCGACACCGCCTTCTTTCGTGGCGGAAAAAGATGCTGCTGCGGCAGCAGGCAAAACGCCATTCTTCTCTTCTACAGGATTCTTCAAAGCGGTCGGTTGCGTCACGCTCAAGTCAGGCGCAAGTTTCAGAACCAGTTGCGGCTGTTGGGCATTAGGTTTCGCATTAGGCTGCTCCGTCGCGACAGCCGGTGCGGTCTGAGCCGGTGCGGTCTGGTGTCCCCATAGCCACGCGCCGACTCCGGTCAACATCAATGCCAAAACCAGTACGAGCCACCAGGCGGCGTGAATCCGATTATTCTGCGGCACGGCCCTCAGCTGGCCATGCATCGTTCCTGACGCTTCTCCCTGGAAGTGGCGCTCTTCCAGGTCCTGCAGCATTTTATTGATCAGGCTCATTTCAAATAAACCCATCCCATTCCGGTGCCCGCAATCAATAGCGTCGTTACTCCCAGCCACATCCAGGGCCAGGCGTTTTGTTTGGCGGCAACCGTATCCCTGGCGGCCGCCTTGACGTGACGCGCACGCACCTGCTGCTTGCCTTCGCCGTAAGTCAGCATCAGGGATTTGTGTGCCAGGATATTCACCAGGCGCGGAATTCCGCCGCTGGCAGCATTCAGCGCCCTCACCGCACCCTGGCTGAACAGTCTTCTACCGGAAAATCCCGCTACATTGAGCCGATGGGAAAGATAAAAATCCAGGTCATCCTTGGTCAGTGGTCCGAGCCGGTAATGGAAAGTGATGCGCTGCGTAAGCTGGCGGATCGCATCCTGCTGCAGTTTGCGATCCAGTTCAGGCTGGCCGAACAGCACGATTTGCAGCAGCTTGCGCTTTTCGGTTTCCAGGTTGGTCAGCAGGCGCAGCGCTTCCAGGCTCTCGATCGGCATCGCCTGCGCTTCATCCAGGCACAGCAGTACCCGCTTTCCTTCACGGGCCAGATTCAGCAAGCGATAATTGATTGCCTTTAACAGCTGATACTGGTCGAAATCCTTTTCCAGCGGGGTTTCCAGCTCATCGGCCAGCGCCAGCATCAGCGTGCGCGGTTCGAGGTATGGATTGGGAATATAGGCAGTGACAAAGCTGTCGTCCAGCGTTGCCATGAATTTACGGCACAGCAAGGTTTTCCCGGTGCCCACTTCACCGGTGATCTTGATAAAACCTTCGCCGTTTTTTGTCGCCACCAGCAGCGTATTGAGCGCTTCCTGATAATTCGAGCAGGCGAAAAAGAAACTGGTATCCGGCGTTATGCTGAATGGCAATTCACGCAAGCCGAAATGGAGCTTGTACATGCCTACCGCTGCCCTGACACACGCTGAGGATCCAGACTCTGGATGCTGCGCTGGGTTTCCAGCATATTCCGGGTCCAGCCGCTATCATTGTCAACCACCGTCGGTTTGAGCAGGATAACCAGTTCGCGTTTCTTGTTGTCTTCGGTCGTATTGCGAAACAGTGCACCCGCAACAGGAATGTTGCCTGCCCCAGGGATTTGGGAACGGTTCGAAGTACTGGATTGCCGCATCAATCCGCCGATTGCGACGACATGTCCATCCTTGGCTCGTACCACGCTATCCGTTTCGGATATGTCGCTTGATGCCAGCGGCAGGATGAGAGAACCGCCGCTGGTTCCCAGGTCAACTGTCTGCTTTACCGTGGTAACTTCACTGACAGAGGGATGAATATGCAAAATGATATTGCCGCTGTCGTCGATTTGCGGTGTCACATCAAGTGCAACACCGGAGAAGAACGGTTGAAGCGTTACACTGGGAGTCGTCGTGGTTGCGGTCCCGGTAATGGTGGTGGTACTGACGTTGGTTACAAAAAACGCGTCCGTGCCAACCTTCAATACCGCTTTTTGATTATTGAGTGTCGCGATACGTGGGCTAGACAGCACGTGCACTGTGCCTTGCGTTTCCAGGAACGAGATTAAGGCGGCAAAATTGCTGGTCTGAAATGCCAATCCGAATAAACTCCCGAGGGCGGCGGATGCACTTGCAATATTATTTCCAGGCGAGGTGGACAGCGTTTGCGTACCAACTAATGCGCCGCTCGTTTGCAGTGTAGCACCCGGTGTCAATAGCCCGGCGGACAAGCGGCTGTTTGGGCCTCTCGCAAACGCCGCCCAGTTGATTCCCGACTGGAAGCTGTCATTGAGCTGCACATCCAATATCTTGGCTTCGAGGATTACCTGGCGATCGACGGAAAGCTGGGTCGCCTTCAGATACGCGGCAACATCGCGCATTTCATTCCACATGGCGCGGATAACCACGACGCCCGATTGCGGACTGATCACCACACTGCGTCCATCTTTGCCGCCGCCGACGATTGCCTCCAGCGAGAATTTCAATTCACCCCAGAAATCGCTGTTGGAACGAGTCGTGATATTACTTGAATTCAATCCACGACCGGTACCGCTGCCCAGCGGCGGCGGGGGGATTCCGCCGATCAGATTGGAACCGGGAGCTGCATTGCTGACCGACCCCGAAGTCACGCGGATATCGGATGTTCCGTCCCGGCTTCCGGTCAGGTAATTGACCTGAAACACACGAGTTTGCAAAGTGAGCGGCTT
>DASYKE010000149.1:0-2935 GCA_035995725.1 Burkholderiaceae bacterium
TTACCTTGTTGAGCTTTCTTGCCGTGACTATCGGCGTGTGCCGGCTTCCGGCCGATCTGAACTGGCGCCACATCTTCGGAGCGGGCCTGTTGGGCGGCATTGGCTTTACGATGTCCATCTTCATCACCAATCTGGCCTTTGTCGGCAATGCCGACTTTATCAATGCCTCGAAAATGGCAATCCTGCTGGCATCCCTTTCTGCAGGCGTACTCGGCTTTCTTTGGCTGAGATTTTTCAGCCGAGCGGTGACTGCCTAGGCCGCAGCAATGTCAAAACCCTCAAGGTGAGGCAACATGGATAATCCTGCGCGACCTGATGCCATCTTGAAAGCAAGTGAATTAACGATTCACGAATTCCATGAGGGCCGGGATGACTTGCTGCGGTGCTTCCTCCATCAACCAATGTCCCGATCCGGAAATAATCTTGCCTTGCACATCCGTCGCCACCAGCTTCACTTGATCGACCAGGAAGGTGCCGCCGGATTTCTCGCCTGAGATCACCAGCACCGGCATGGTCAGTTTTTGTTGCGCGAGTTGCTGAAAATCCTCTGCATCCCGTTCGAAGGCTTTGAAGTATTCAAAACCCGCGCGCATGCCGCCGGGCTGGGCGTAGGATGCGGCGTAAATCTGCCGGTCTGTTTCGGGCACCGATTTCGTTTTGTCCGCGGCGAAGTCGTTCCAGAAATGTTCGAAATAGATCCGTTCGCGGCCGGCTACCAAGGCCAGCGGTGTATCGCCATAAAAGTGGAAGTGCCACAGATCGCGCAACAGCCACATGTCTTTCCAGTTGCCGATGCCGGGCAGAAAGGCATCCATCAGCACCACACGGTCTGTTTCCTTCGGGAACTGCGCAGCGTAGGCGTAAGCCACCATCAGGCCGATATCGTGGCCGACCACGCTCGCATGCTCGTGCCCCAAAGACTTGACCAGCGCGTGGACGTCTTGCGCCAGCGTCTTCTTGTCATAACCGCTCGCCGGTTTTTCGGAAGCGCCGGCGCCGCGCAGGTCGGGAACGATGACCGTATGGTTCCTGGCCAGGTCGCCCATCACCGGCGTCCACATATGGCCGGTCTCCGCGTAGCCGTGCAGCAGTACCACCGGGTTGCCTTTGCCGCCGATCCGATAATGCAGCCTGACGCCGTTGACTTGTGCAGTCCGGTCGGTGAAGCCCGCCGGTATCTGCGCTTGTGCGGGCAATGAGAATCCTGCGGCGGCAAGCCCAATGCCGGTGCCGGCAATCCCGCGCCGCATGACGCGGCGAAGGGGGCTGGGTACGTTGTTCATATCGATCTCCTGATCCGGTGGCGGGGCTGTCGGCGACAGCAATCTGTCCGTAACAACCACTGTACGATTTATAGACATCGATATCAAAGCCTTTAATTTTTGGCGCGCTCGCTGTCCAGCGTTTGCATTTGCTGGGGAGCATAGCGTTCTCCCGCCGCTGCACCGGCAGGCATTGCCGCTTCGATTTTTGCCATCGCTTCGGCGTCGAGCTTCAGATTTAGCGCGCCAAGGGACTCGGCCAATTGCGTTCGCGTGCGCGCGCCGATGACCGGCACGATGGTCCTGCCTTTCGCCAGCACCCATGCTATCGCCACCTGGGAAGCTGTCGCGGACAGCTCGGTTGCCACTGCCTGCAGTGCGCCGACCAGCCTTCAATTCTTCTCGATGTTTTCTTCGGAAAAGCGCGGCAGGTAGGCGCGAAAATCCTGCGGCCCGGTAGGCTTCGAGCCGCTGAGCAAACCGCGCGACAGCACGCCATAAGCCGTTACGCCGATTCCCAGCGCTTGCAGTGCCGGAAAAATCGATTCTTCCGGTCCGCGGCTGATCAGCGAGTACTCAATTTGCAGGTCCGAAATCGGATGTACCTTGTGGGCGCGAGCAATCGTGTCAGCGCCCACTTCCGACAGGCCGACATAGCGCACATAGCCGGCTTTCACCAAGTCCGCGACGGCGCCGATCGTATCCTCGATCGGCACGGCCGGATCCAGGCGCGCCAGGCGGTAGATGTCTATATGGTCGACACCCAGACGCTTCAGGCTGTATCCAATGAAATTCTTGACCGCCGCCGGGCGTCCGTCCATCCCGATCCATCCGCCGTCAGGCGAACGCATCGCGCCGAATTTGACAGACAGCAAGGCGCTGTCGCGCCGGCCCTTGAGGGCTTGGCCGATCAGCATTTCGTTGTGTCCGTGGCCGTAGAAATCACCGGTATCGATAAGGCTGACACCCGCATCGAGTGCGGCATGGATCGTCGCGATACTTTCGGCGTCATCGGCAGCGCCGTACATGGCCGACATGCCCATGGCTCCAAGGGCGATCGGTGCAATTTGTTGAGGGCCGTGGCGGCCGAGCGAGCGCTTTTCAATAATCGGGGTGGTCTTCATTGCGGCTTCCTTTCCTGGTTATCGCCCGCAAGCGAGCGGGCATAAGGAAGTGTATGTCAGGACTTATTTAAATAAATATGATAATTTATAATTTACTATTAGCGAATATTGAATAATGACTCTCGATCGGCTCAAGGCGATGGAAGTTTTTGTGCAAGTGGCGCAGCTCGGCAGCTTCACGCAGGCGGCGGACGCCCTACGCATGCCAAAGCCCACCGTGACCACACTGGTGCAGCAGTTGGAGGCGCATCTCGGCGTACAGCTGCTGCAGCGAACGACGCGGCGTTTAACGCTTACCGAAGACGGCGTTGCCTGCAAGGAAAGAGGCATTGCCCTGATGCGCGAATTTGCCGAGCTTGAGGCGCAGGTACGCGGTTCGGTGATTACGCCAACCGGAAGACTGCGTGTAGACGTACCGGCGGCAGTGGGGCGGCACGTCCTCATGCCAGTCTTGCCGAAGTTTTTTGAGCGCTATCCCGAGATCGTGCTTGAAGTGGGCAGCACCGACCGTCCGGTGGACCTGGTGCGGGAAGGGGTCGACTGCGTCGT
>DASYKE010000150.1:0-17498 GCA_035995725.1 Burkholderiaceae bacterium
AGGGCACGTACTCGTTCGTCGATGCCTGCGCGGTCGATCTTGTCCGTGCTATTCACGAAGCATTCTCCCCTCCGGGCACGGTAAACTGCTAGGCCGTCCGTCGGCAAGAACCTACCGTATGAACCTTCATCGACTCCTGCAGGCGCGCAGCGCGGGGAATAATCCGGTCCGGGTCGTATTGATCGGCGCCGGCAAGTTCGGCTCCATGTACCTTTCGCAGGCGCGGCGCACGCCGGGAATCCACATCCTCGCCGTGGCCGATCTCGCGCCCGATCGCGCGCGCGCCTCCCTCGCGCGAGTGGGCTGGAGCGCCGAACGCTACGCCGCGCTCTCGCTGGACGACGCGGCCCGTGACGGGACCACGCTCGTGACCGACGATGCGGCCGCGGCGCTCGCGCATTCCGCGACCGACGTGGTCATCGATGCGACGGGAAGCCCTGCGGCGGGAATAAGTCACGCGCTCGCCTGTTGCATGCATCGCAAGCACATCGTGATGGTGAACGTGGAGGCCGATGCGCTCGCGGGCCCGCTCCTCGCCCGGCGCGCGCGCGAAGCGGGTGTCGTGTACACGCTTGCTTACGGCGACCAGCCCGCGCTGATTTGCGAAATGGTCGACTGGGCGCGCGCGGCAGGATTCGAAGTCATCGCCGCCGGCAAGGGCACCAAGTACCTGCCGACCTATCATGCGTCGACGCCGGATACGGTGTGGCAGCACTACGGCTTGACGGCCGAAGAAGCGAAGCAGGGCGGCATGAACGCACAGATGTTCAACAGTTTCCTCGACGGCACCAAGAGTGCGATCGAAATGGCCGCGGTCGCCAATGCCACCGGCCTGAGCGCACCCAGCGGGCTGAGCTTTCCCGCCGTCGGCGTGGACGACCTGGCGCGTGTGCTGAAGCCTAAAGAGGATGGCGGCATCCTGTCGCATCGCGGCCAGGTCGAAGTGATTTCAAGCCTGGAGCGCGACACCCGCCCGGTGTTCCGCGATTTGCGCTGGGGCGTGTATGTCACCTTCGCCGCCGGCAGCGAATATGTCGAACGCTGTTTCAAGGAATACGGCCTGGTCACCGATCCGAGCGGCAAATATTCGTCGATGTACAAGCCGTTTCATCTGATCGGTCTGGAGCTGGGCATCAGCGTCGCCTCGATCGGCGTGCGTGGCGAAGCGACCGGCGCGCCGAGTTACTGGCGCGGCGATGTGGTCGCCACCGCCAAGCGCGATCTGGCAGCGGGCGAAACCCTCGACGGTGAAGGCGGCTTCACGGTGTACGGCAAATTGCTGCCTGCTGATGAATCGCTGCGCCTCGGTGGCTTGCCGCTCGGCCTGGCGCATGGCGTCAGACTGGTGCGCGCGGTCAAGGCCGGTGCACCGGTGAGCTGGGCCGACGTCGCTTGCGACAAGGATGCGCTGCCGGTGCGTTTCCGCCGCGAGATGGAAGCCGTGTTTGGCGGTGGCGTTGCATTCCCTGTGACCGATGGGAGTGCAGGGCTCGCCGGTGACATCGGCTCTGCCCGGGCCGAAGCGGCTTGATATCAATTGGTTTTCAGCGAGCGCCAGCAGGAAGCCTGCCTGCTCTTGACTGAATTTTCAGTAAGCGCCACACTAACTCCCTCTTAATTGCCTGTTAACTGCAGCACTTGCCAACGTGAATATCGATCATCTGCGCGCATGGGTGAACAAAACCGAATCCGGGCACGACCAGGTAACGGCCACGCCGATTGCCGCCCTCGCCGCCACGCTGAACCGCGACCACCCCGCGACGCACAGCGGTGTCCCGCTGCCGCCGCTGTGGCATTGGCTCTATTTCCTTCCGATCCACCGGCAAGACCAGATCGGGCCTGACGGCCATCCGCTGCGCGGCGGTTTTCTGCCGCCGGTGCCGCTGCCGCGCCGCATGTGGGCCGGCAGCCGGCTGCAATTCCATCGTCCTCTGAGCGCCGGCGAGCGCATTGCGCGTGTTTCCCGAATCGTTGACATCAGCCACAAGGAAGGCCGCAGCGGACCGCTGGTGTTCGTGCTGGTGCGCCATGAAATCAGCAACGACGTCGGCCTGGCGATTACCGAAGAGCACGATATTGTCTACCGCGACAATCCGCGACCAGAGGAAGTGCACCGCCGTCCGGACCATCCGGTACCCAAGGCACAGCCGGCGCCAGGCGATGCGCTGTGGTCGCGCCAGGTTCAACCGGACGATGTGCTGCTGTTCCGCTACTCGGCCCTGACTTTCAACGGGCATCGCATTCACTACGACCGGCGTTATGTTACCGAAGTCGAAGGCTATCCGGGATTAGTGGTACACGGGCCGCTGATCGCAACGCTGTTGATGGATTTGCTTCATCGTAATATGCCTGATGCAACCGTTACCGCGTTCCAGTTCCGCGCGATAAAACCGCTGTTCGATATTGCACCTTTTCTTGTCTGCGGAAAACCGGAACAGGATGGCAAGACCGTCCGGCTCTGGGCCAGCGATGCCGAAGGTTCGCTCACCATGGATGCGACTGCTACACTAGGCTGATTTTATTGGCCGGCCTTGCCTGCTTTTTGCCAACACACCGGGATCGACCCACGATGCTGCATACTGCCGACCAGCACCAGGACTTGCGCGATGCGATTCGCGATCTGTGCGCCGGATTTTCCGCCGAATATTTCCGCCGCATCGATGAACAGCGCGGCTATCCCGAAGAATTCGTCAAGGCCTTGACGGAAGCCGGCTGGCTGGCCGCGCTGATTCCGCCGGAATATGGAGGATCGGGACTTGGACTGACCGAGGCCTCGGTCATCATGGAAGAGATCAACCGCAGCGGCGGCAACTCCGGTGCCTGCCATGGCCAGATGTATAACATGGGCACCTTGCTGCGGCACGGCTCCGCAGCGCAAAAGCAGGCCTATCTGCCCAAGATCGCCAGCGGCGAACTGAGGCTGCAATCAATGGCCGTCACCGAACCGAGCACCGGTACCGATACCACCAGGATCAAAACCATCGCGGTGAAAAAGGGCGACCGCTACGTCGTCAACGGCCAGAAGGTCTGGATCTCGCGGGTGCAGCATTCGGACCTGATGATCCTGCTGGCGCGCACGACGCCGCTGGCCGAAGTAAAGAAAAAATCCGAAGGCATGTCGATCTTCATCGTCGACCTGCGCGACGCAATCGGCAACGGGTTGACGGTGCGGCCGATCCTGAACATGGTCAACCACGAGACCAACGAGCTGTTTTTCGAGAATCTAGAGATACCGGCGGAAAACCTGATCGGCGAGGAAGGCAAGGGCTTCAAGTACATCCTCGACGGATTGAATGCCGAGCGCACGCTGATTGCGGCCGAATGCATCGGCGACGGCTACTGGTTCATCGACAAGGTGACCAAATACGTCAGCGAGCGCGTGGTCTTCGGCCGGCCGATCGGCCAGAACCAGGGCGTGCAATTCCCGATCGCAAGAGCCTATGTCAACCTGGAAGCAGCCAACCTGATGCGCTTCAAGGCATGCGAGCTGTTCGATGCGCACCAGCCCTGCGGCGCGCAAGCCAACATGGCGAAGCTGCTGGCCGCCGACGCATCATGGGAAGCGGCCAACGCGTGCCTGCAATTCCATGGCGGATTCGGATTCGCCTGCGAGTATGACGTAGAACGCAAGTTCCGCGAAACACGGCTGTACCAGGTGGCACCGATTTCGACCAACCTGATCCTGTCGTACGTGTCCGAGCATGTGCTCGGCATGCCGCGCTCATTCTGACGGAGGCTTTGTGCGACCACTGGAGGGCATTACCGTCGTCACGCTAGAACATGCAATCGCTGCGCCATTCTGCACCCGTCAACTTGCCGACCTGGGCGCGCGCGTGATCAAGATCGAGCGCCCCGGCGTCGGCGACTTCGCGCGCGCCTACGACGAACGGGTCAACGGACTGTCATCGCATTTCGTCTGGACCAACCGCTCGAAGGAAAGCCTGACGCTCGACGTCAAGCATCCGGAAGCCGGGACTGTTCTGCTGCGGTTGCTGGCCGACGCGGACGTGCTGGTGCAGAACCTGGCGCCGGGCGCCGCGGCGCGTCTGGGCCTGTCGTACGACGTGCTGAGCAAACAACTGCCGCGACTGATTGTCTGCGACATTTCCGGTTACGGCAACGACGGCCCGTACCGCGACAGGAAAGCGTACGATCTTCTGATCCAGAGCGAATCCGGATTCCTGTCGGTCACTGGGTCGAAAGACGAACCGGCCAAAGCCGGCTGCTCGATCGCCGACATCGCCGCGGGCATGTATGCGTATTCCAATATTCTTGCCGCGTTGATCCAGCGCGGCAAGACCGGGAAGGGCTGCAACATCGACATCTCGATGCTGGAAAGCATGGTCGAATGGATGGGATACCCGCTGTACTATGCATTCGACGGCGCAGCGCCACCCCCGCGCGCCGGCGCTGCGCATGCCACCATCTATCCCTATGGTCCGTTCCCGACCGGTGACGACAAGACCGTGATGCTGGGCCTGCAAAACGAACGGGAGTGGGAAGCCTTTTGCAGCAAGGTGCTGGAACAGCCGGAGCTTGCGACCGATCCGCGTTTTGTATCCAATTCGCGCCGCACCGATGCACGCGACGCATTGCGCGCGATCATCGTAGACGTGTTTTGGGGGTTGACTGCGGATGAAGTCACACGCAGGCTCGACGCCGCGCAGATTGCCAATGCGCGGATGAACGACATGCAGGCGCTGTGGGAACATGCGCAGCTGGAAGCGCGCAAGCGCTGGGTCGACATCGACACGCCGGCCGGCACCGTGCCGGCGTTGCTGCCGCCCGGATCACCGTCGGCGTATTCGCCGCGCATGGACGCGGTGCCGGCACTGGGAGAACACACTGAAAAAATCCTGACCGGCCTGGGTTACGATAGCAGCCGGATCGCGCAACTGCGCGAGCAAAACGCAATCTGATTCGCCATACGAAAGCCGCATCATGCCAAACCATCCAAGCAAAACGCTGGCCACTTTTGCCTCCGGACTTGAATTCAATGATATACCGCGCGCAGTGATACTGCGCGCCGAAGATCTGATGCTGGACTGGATCGGTTCGACGCTGGCCGGCAAGGGCGCGGCGCCGGTCGAGGCGATCGAATGGTTCGCGCAGCAGATGGGGCCCATCTCCGGCACTGCGGAAGTATTGATTTCGCGGCGCCGGACCTCGGTGCTGTTCGCCGCGACAGTGAATGCGGCGGCATCGCATTTTGCCGAACAGGACGATGTGCATAACGGGTCGGTATTTCACCCGGGCGCAGTGGTGTTTCCGGCAGCATTGGCAGTGGCGCAATCGATCGGCTGTACCGGGCGCGAATTGCTGACCGCGGCAGTGGCCGGTTATGAAGTCGGCATCCGGGTCGGCGAATTCCTCGGCCGTTCGCATTACAAGGTGTTCCATACCACGGGCACCGCCGGGACGCTTGCCGCAGCCGCGGCAGTCGGCCGGCTGCTGAAGCTGACGCCGGAGCAGATGCTTGACGCCTTCGGGTCGGCCGGCACGCAGGCCGCCGGATTATGGGAATTCTTGCGCGACGCCGCGCATTCGAAACAGCTGCATACTGCCAAGGCGTCCGGCAACGGGCTGACCGCCGCTTATCTCGCGTCGCGCGGCTTCACCGGCGCCAGGCACATTCTTGAAGGTGCACAAGGCATGGCGGCCGGCATGTCGTCCGACGCCGACCCATCGCGCCTGACCGACCGTCTCGGCCAGCGCTGGACGCTTGCCGAAACCTCGTTCAAGTTTCATGCGTCGTGCCGCCACACGCATCCGGCCGCCGATGCGCTGCTGCAGATCATTCGTGCCAACGACCTGCATGCAGACCGGATTGCCGGCGTCACCGCGCATGTGCATCAGGGCGCAATCGACGTGCTGGGTCCGGTCACGAATCCGCAGACTGTGCACCAGGCCAAGTTTTCGATGGGTACCGTACTTGGCCTGATTGCGCATTTCGGCCGGGCCGGAATTGCCGAGTTCGAGCAATATTTCAATGATCCCCGCATTGCCGCATTACGCGACAAGGTGAAGATGACGCTGGATGCCGAGGTCGATAACGCCTACCCCAGGCAATGGATCGGCAAGGTGGCCGTTCATACCGCGGACGGCGCGGTGTTGCATGGACGGGTGGACGAGCCGAAAGGCGACCCCGGCAACACGCTGTCGCGCGACGAGCTGGAACAAAAAGCGCTGCGGCTGGCGGAATTTTCCGGCGCCGCAAGCCCAATGGAAATGCGCCGCATCATTGACAAAGTCTGGCAGACTGCAAATGCCGATCGGGTCGGCTACCTGCTGGCAGGAGAATAAAAATGTCTTCCCTGTTGCCGCGCTCTTATCTGTTTGTACCGGCCAACCGGCCTGAACGCTTCGACAAGGCGGCTGCGGCCGGTGCCGATGCCGTGATCATCGATCTGGAAGATGCAGTGCCGCCAGCCGAAAAAACCACCGCGCGCCAATCGCTCGCAGCCTGGCTGTCGGCCGCAAAACCGGTGCTGGTTCGCATCAATGGCGCGGATTCGGAATGGTTTGCCGATGATCTGGCGATCGCGGCATTGCCCGGCGTTGCCGGAGTTGTACTGCCTAAGGCGGAGCGTGCCGAAGATATCGCCCGTTGCGCTGACAGGCACTCTGTAGTATTGCCGCTGATCGAATCGGCCGCCGGTTTTGCCAACCTGCGCGCGCTCGCCCGGCAGCCTCACGTGCAGCGCTTGATGTTCGGCTCAATCGACTTTCAGGTCGACCTCGGCATGACATGCGACGAAGACGAGCTGCTGATGTTCCACTCGCAACTAGTGCTGGAATCGCGTCTGGCCGGACTTGCATCGCCGGTCGACGGCGTCACTACTGCGCTGGACAATATCGAACTTTTGCTGGCCGACACACGCCGTGCGCGCCGGCGCGGGTTTGGCGGAAAGCTATGCATTCATCCGCGCCAGATCGAGGCCGTGCATCGCGGATTCAGTCCGAGCGCAGACGAGATCGCCTGGGCGCGGCGGGTGGTGGAAGCGGCGGCACAAGTGCAGGGTGCGGCCGCTACGGTCGATGGCAAGATGATCGACAAGCCTGTCATTTTGAAGGCGCAAAGCATTCTCGATCGCTCGGCCAAGGGAATGGCGGGCCAATAATTCGCGAGTCCGCAAAATATACAGGATTAACAATACAGGAAGTCCGACCGGACCGACTCAAACAAAAGGAGACATCATGAAACTGAATAGCGTCATAACTGTTATTTCCGCAGCGCTGTTAATGACCGGTAATGCGCTTGCGCAACAGCCGATTGTGATCAAGTTCAGCCACGTAGTGACCAACGACACGCCGAAAGGCAAGGGCGCGGAACGGTTCAAGGAGCTGGCGGAAAAGGCGACCAAGGGACGCGTGAAGGTCGAAGTTTACCCGAACAGCACGCTGTACAAAGACAAGGAAGAACTGGATGCGCTGCAACTCGGCTCGGTGCAGATGCTGGCGCCGTCGCTAGCTAAGTTCGGACCACTGGGCGTCAGAGAATTCGAAGTGTTCGACCTGCCTTACATTTTCCCGAACAAGGAAGTGCTGAATCGCGTTACCGAAGGCCAGGTCGGCAAGGACCTGTTCCGCAAACTGGACAGCAAGGGTATTACCGGGCTTGCATACTGGGACAACGGCTTCAAGGTAATGACGGCGAACAAGCCGTTAAAAGTGCCGGCAGACTTCCGCGGCCAGAAAATGCGCATTCAGTCATCCAAGGTGCTCGACTCGCAGTTTCGTACGCTGGGCGCAAACCCGCAGGTGATGGCATTTTCCGAGGTATACCAGGCGCTGCAGACCGGCGTGGTCGACGGCACCGAGAACACGCCGTCGAATATCTATACGCAAAAAATGCACGAAGTGCAGAAACACCTGACCGTATCCAACCATGGCTACATCGGCTATGCGGTCATCGTCAACAAGAAGTTCTGGGATGGCTTGCCGGCCGACATCCGCACCGCGCTGGAAGGCGCAATGAAAGAGGCGACCAAGTACTCGAATGCCATCGCCCAGCAGGAAAACGATGACGCGCTGGAGGCGATCCGCAAAGCCGGCAAGACCACTGTGTATATTTTGAATGACAAGGAAAAAGCCGAATGGCGCAAGGCGCTCCAGCCGGTACACAAGGAAATGGAGAGCCGCATAGGCAAAGAGCTCATTACCGCAGTCAATAAGGAAGCGGCGGCGCTCGGTTACAATTGACGGGTCTCGCTGCGATCGCAGGAAGTGTGACCGAAGGGAATGCAACGCCAGCGCCACAGCCGGCCGCGAGAAATCGTGGCTCGCAGCCGTATCAGACATGTCGAAACGCCCGCAAAATATTTTATCGGGAAGTGATCGCAGAACATCAATCAATTCCACCTATGCCGTCAACGCAACATGGTAAAAGCGTTGATTTCATACGACAACGGCACTCTGTTTGAAGTTAATCAAACAGGTTCGGCCCGGCATAATATTAAATGGGCAGATCGGGGCAGACTTGACGCTCGAACAATCGCTTGTCAATCATTCAGCCGTGGAAGATGGTTTCCGTCAAAAATTGTGCGGATTAACGTTCGTCCAATTCATTCATTACATACCGGCTACGGCCTTATTCCCTTATGATTCCCTGGGTACGTATAACCAGCTTCGGCGACACCGTCGTCATGCTGCCCGCAGCGGTGGCAATCGCCGCCTGGCTGATCGCAGGCGGTGCATGTCGGATGGCAGTTTGGTGGTGCCTGTTGTTTACGTTCGGCCTTGTGCTCGTCGCCGCCACCAAAATTGCGTTTGTCGGATGGGGCATAAGTATCAGCGGACTGGACTTTACCGGTATCAGCGGCCATGCGATGCGCGCTACCGCCATCTTCCCGGTGATTTTCTATCTCGCTCTGCGAAAATCGCCGCCGCTTGCCAGAATAGCGGGCGTACTGCTTGGCGGGATGATAGGTCTGCTCATCGGCATGTCGCGCATCGTGTTAAACACCCACTCGGTTTCGGAGGTGGTTGCGGGATGCGTTTTAGGCAGCGTGATCACCCTCGGCTTTATCCGAATTTCGAATCGGTTGCCGAAGCCTTTCCTGAATCCCCGCATCATCGCGTTGAGTCTGCTTGCATTGCTTCCCACTTCATACGCGGAACCAGCCCCAACCAATCAATGGATAAACGCCGTCGCGCTTTATCTTTCCGGGCATGACACACCATATGTCCGGATCAGGGGAAATTGACCCGGCCAGATTGCGAAGACCATTCACCCCGACAATTTCATGCGCGCCGGCCCCGATCGGCGACACAGCAACGATGTCAGCGCTTATCTGGCGGTGCACTCCCTGCGGCGACCAGCGGGAGTGCAAAGCCGACCAACGGGAGTGTGACCAAAGGGAATGCAACGCCAACGCCAAGGCTCGCCAGTCATGTGCTGCTGTGCCGCGTCAGGCAGCAGACACCATTTGCTGCTGTGGTTTTGCATGCCCGCGTCACTGGGTCGTGAAAGACCATGAACGATTGACCGCCGTGCCGTCTATCGTGCCGATGAACCGTGCGTCATAGGTAGTATTGGCTGCGAGTACATTAACCGGGATGATGGCGGCAACTGATGAACGGGTGTTTGTATCGGTCGTGTGCGACAGCAAGCGCACCGGCAACGGTGCGCCCCCGCGCGTTGTCAGCGTAAAACTTTGCACGTCGACGACAGCGGTAATATCGGCATGAATACTGACCGGATAACCGACTTCGTTGAGGTCGGGCACTGGGTCTGGCGTTTCCCTGTTGCTGAAAAATACAACAGGCACATGCTGCTGGTTCGCGAAAGGATAATTAACGAAGCTGCCGGGTCCGACGCCTGGGCCGAGTCCATTGGCGGCAAAATCGACAGTGAAATAAGTATATCCGTTCGGTACGGAAGCGACACCGGCGCCTGCTTGCCTGAACACCGGCTCCAAAATCACGAAACGGTGATAGATCGCTGCAATCAAGTCATCGGCGGCATTGAAACCGGAAGTGTCGCCGGTAGCTGAAATCACCTCGCCGTAAGCATAGCGGCTCTGATCGAACACATAGCCTGCGGCGCTCAGTCGATTTGCCAGTGTTGTCCCGGTAAAGCCGGGCTTGCCTGGCGTTTCGTCGTGCGTAATGACGTCGTTGAGTTTCTGGTAATCGGAATGGTTCTGTGTCGCCGTGTCGAGCATGCTGTTGCGCTCCACCGCGGCCAAGCCCATTTGCTGGCGACGATAATTGAACCAGTTGAGACCATCCGTTGCGGTATTGCCGGTTAATTGAGGGGCGTTGGGTTCCTGTGCAAGTGATACTTGCGCCGGCGCGGCAACCGCCGGTTGCGGTCCATTGCCTCCGCCACCGCCACAAGCGGTGAGCATCGCGGCTGCCAATAGTGGTGAAACAATACCGGAAACCAAACGATGCAATCGTGCCATGGGATACTTTTCTCTAGTACAAAATAAACTGTGAATAATGCTGTGCATGTAACGGCAAGCGAAAATGCCGGTTGGACACTGCGTTTTATATTCCGGTTCAAACGATTGACATACCGGAAAGAGAATATTTTGTTTGAAATCAACAACCATGTCAGTCAGCACACCTAGTGCGTCACTGCACTGCTTGGCGTAGTAACAGGCGCACTATGAACATTTTTTAGTAGATTGGTTTTTACGATATTGCGATACTGTCCGGCAGAGCTATTGCATCAATATCCGGCAAGAACGTTGTTTGTTGAATGCTTTCCGTTGGCGCCCGAAGTTCGGCTGGCCGGTAATGCCGGTACGACATCCATGGTTTTGCTTGAAATTTCTGCGTTGAAAGTTCAGCCGGGCAGAAAGCAACTCATTTCCCCATGAACCCGAAACGGGATTAAACTTCCGGGCAGAAGTTGAAAAAATTGAAAGGGAAATGCAAGTTTGTTCGGTTAGGATTACGCCCCGAGCGTATAAACCCGCGCGCTCGGTCATATCAAATTGTCGGGGTTTTTTACATAGGAGATATATATGAACATCAGTCAACGCGTGCCCCTCAGTCGCTGGTTGACCTCTACGGTCACTGCCTTGAGCCTGCTGGCAACCGGTCCCGTGCTCGCGCTCGACAGCATTAAAATGCTGGTCCCGGCAAATCCCGGCGGCGGCTGGGATCAAACCGGCCGTAGTTTGCAGCAAGCGTTGCAAACCAATAATATTGTCAAAAAAATCCAGGTTGACAACAAGGGCGGGGCGGGCGGTACCATCGGCCTTGCGCAGTTCATCAATTCGTCCAAAGGGGACCCCAACGCAGTGATGATCGGCGGCAGCGTGATGGTGGGCGGGATTTTGCTGAATAAATCTCCGGTCAACCTATCACAAGTCACGCCGATTGCACGGCTGACCGGTGAGTATGATGTCGTGGTGGTTCCGGCCAATTCGCCGATCAAGACAATCAACGATCTGATCGCCAAGTTCAAGGCCAACCCGGGCAGCGTGTCGTGGGGCGGCGGCTCGGCTGGCGGCACCGATCATATTATCGTGGGAATGATTGCCCAGGCCGTGGGAGTCGATCCGGGCAAGATCAATTACGTCCCCTTCGCCGGTGGCGGCGAAGCGCAGGCAGCAATCATGGGCGGCCATGTCACCGTCGGTCTTAGCGGCTGGAACGAGTTCGCCGGCCAGATCACGGCGGGCAAGATGCGTCCGCTCGGAATTACCTCTGAAAAACGCCTCCCCGGTATAGCCGTGCCGACGCTGAAGGAACAAGGCGTCGATGTCGTGCTGGCCAACTGGCGCGCGATATTCGCCGCTCCGGGCATTAACGACGCGCAGAAGAAAGAATTGATCGATGCGGTAGGCAAGGCTGCAAAAAGCGCGGCATGGCACGATACCCTCGCTAAAAATCAGTGGGCCGACCTGTACCTGCCGGGCGACGAGTTCAAGACTTTCCTCGCTGCCGAGCAAAAGCAAACCGAGAAAACCATGACCTCTCTCGGGCTGATCAAATAGTAATCTCTCGACAGGCTTCGGACAGATAGCGAATAGCCTTAAAACCTGCAGAACATTCGCATGCGCCCGTCCTGCATTCGTCAGGATGGGCCGCTGTCTGCTCTTTGATACCGGCATTCGCGTCCGTGCAGGCAACTCTGCAATCAGTCAAACATTTTTCTGCGGTTAAAAATGACAACTCGTTCTGTAATCAACATTGGGGAGCTGCTGGTCTCCCTCGGTCTGGTCGCGCTGGGCATTTTTGTGCTGGCGGGGACGCAAAACATCGCCAGTGTCCAAGGCTATTCGCAAGTCGGCCCGCGCGCCTTTCCCTATCTAGTCGGCAGCGGCTTGCTCATTCTCGGCGGCATCCTGACCTGGCACGCGGTATCGGATGGCTGGCGCAACGTGCCGGCCGACCAGGAGCAACACCAGACGCCCGACTGGGCCGCCTTTGCCATCCTGAGCGCCGGCGTGATCCTGCATATGGTTTCCATCGGCTGGGCCGGCTTCATCCTGGCCTCGACCTTCCTCTTTACGCTGATCGCACGCAGCTTCGGCAGCCGCCGGCTGTGGCGTGATATCGCCGTCGGCGCATTGCTTTCTGCCGCCGCTTTTTTTCTCTTTACCCGCGCGCTCGGACTGACCCTGCCGCTCGGTTTGCTCGCGGGATTCTGACATGGATACCTTCAACGCATTAATGTCGGGCTTTACGGTGGCATTGAGCCTGCAAAACCTGCTGCTGGGATTCATCGGCGTCACCCTCGGCACACTGGTGGGCGTGCTGCCGGGCGTCGGACCGGCTCTGACGGTGGCATTGCTGCTGCCAGCCACCGCCAGCCTGGATCCGACCGGGGCGCTCATCATGTTTGCCGGCATTTACTATGGCGCCATGTACGGCGGCTCGACCACGTCGATTCTGCTCAATACGCCGGGCGAATCGGCCACCATCGTCACTGCGCTGGAAGGCAACATGATGGCCAAGGCCGGCCGTGCCGGCCCCGCGCTGGCCACCTCGGCCATCGGCTCGTTTGTCGCCGGTACCCTGTCGGTGGTGATGCTGACAGTGATTGCACCGATTGTGGTCGGTTTTGCACTCAAGTTCGGCCCGGCCGAATATTTTGCCGTGATGGTGCTGGCGTTTATCACCGTCTCGACCCTGCTCGGTTCGTCGATGGTGCGCGGCCTGGCCAGCCTGTTTTTCGGCCTGTGGATCGGCCTGATCGGCATTGACGGCCAGACCGGCCAGCCCCGTTTCACGATGGGTATCGCCGAATTGTACGACGGCATCGATGTCGTGGTGGTGGCCGTGGGCCTGTTTGCGGTGGGCGAAACCCTGTATCTGGCCACTTATCTGAACCGCACCGTAGACAAGCTCGAGCAAGTCAAAGGCTCGATCTGGATGACCGCGTCCGACTGGGCGCGCTCGTGGAAGCCTTGGCTGCGGGGCACTCTTCTCGGTTTTCCGATTGGCGCGATGCCGGCCGGCGGCGCTGAAATTCCGACTTTCCTGTCGTATGCGATCGAGAAAAAGCTCAGCAAACATCCGGAAGAGTTCGGCCATGGCGCCATCGAAGGCGTAGCCGGGCCGGAAGCGGCCAACAATGCATCGAGCACCGGCACCTTGTCGATGCTGCTGACGCTGGGGTTGCCGACGTCGGCCACCGCGGCCATCGTGCTGGCGGCATTCCAGCAATACGGCTTGCAGCCGGGGCCGCTGCTGTTCGAGACCCAGCCGTCACTGGTATGGGGCCTGATTGCGAGCATGTATATCGGCAATGTGCTGCTGCTGGTGCTGAATCTGCCGCTGATCGGTTTGTGGGTCAAGCTGCTGTCGATTCCGCGGCCGTTGCTGTATGGCGGCATTCTGATTTTCGCGACCCTGGGCGCTTATGGTTTGCGCAATTCCTGGTTCGATCTGTTGCTGCTGTATATCATCGGTCTGGTAGGATTTCTGATGCGCCGCTATGACATTCCTGTTGCGCCTACCATCGTGGGCATGATTCTGGGGCCGGTGGCCGAACAGCAGTTGCGCCGCGCGCTGGCCATCAGCCAGGGCGATATAAGCATTTTCCTGACCAAACCGATTTCCGCTACCGTACTGGCTATTACCGCCGCGCTGCTGATCGGGCCGCCGGTCTGGAGGTTTTTTGCCAAACGGCGATCGAAGTGAGTGCAGAGCCGCACTCTGCCCGGGCACCGTACCGATAGCGAACGCTTGACTTGATTGATCGATGGCGGTTCCGGACTGCGTCCATGACCGCTATCATCAATTTTATCAATAGCCGATCGTCAAACAGTCAGGCAGAAAAAAGCACCGCTGCTTTAAGCCCGCCTCCATTGACGCCATCCGACAGCACGACTTTGGCGTCGTGCAAGGCAGCGATGTCGCGCACAATCGCAAGTCCTAAACCGGAGCCGCCCGGATTTGCCTGCTGCGCCGATGCTGCACGGTAAAACGGTGCGAATACGCGCTCGCGCTCTGCCGCGGCAATACCTGGCCCGCTGTCTTCCACCTCCAGCACGGCCTGGATGTGCGCCGACACACGCAGTGCCACTTTGCCGCCATGCGGCGTATATCGGATCGCATTATCGACCAGGTTGACGACCAGTTCATGCAGCAGCAGCGCGTTTCCCGTCACCTGCACGTCACCCTGGGCTTCCAACGAGAAATCAATTCCCTTTTTTACCGCAGCCTGCGCCAGTTCAAGGCCGACCTGGCGCGCAAGTCCGGTCAGCGACAACCTTGCCATTTCGCGATCCACCGCCCCATGTTCGGCGCGCGCGAGCGTCAGCAGCCGATTCGCAAGATGAACAGTGGCATCGGTGGTCTTGCCGATGCTTTCGACGATTTCGCGCATCGCGCATGCATCGTTCTCCCGCAACGCGAGTTCAGCCTGCATCTTCAGTACCGTCAGCGGCGTGCGCAACTGGTGCGACGCATCCGCGATGAAGCGCCGCTGACCGGCAATAACCAGTTGCAGCCGTGCCATGTAACCGTTCATTGCAGCCACCAGCGGACGCATTTCCTTGTGCACCAGCGCCGGGTCGAAGTCCGACAGATCGGTTGGCATGCGCGTTTCCACATCGCCTTTCAATCGCATCAGCGGGCGCAGCACGAAGCGCACAGCAAACCACGCCAGCAGTGCGGCCGCCAGCACTAGCGCAGCCTGGCGCCATAATGTATCGAACAGGATCTTGCGCGACAGATCGCGCCGGGCGTCGAGCGATTCGCCAACCTGTATCAGCGCAATGCCGCGCATCGAGTCATCGTACACCGGCTGATACAATGCCGCGATGCGGAGCGGTTCGCCATGATAATTCGCATGGTAGAAACGTACCAGCGCCGGATAGATATCGGAGCGCGGCACATTCGGCGGCAGCACGGGCAGGTCGTCGTAGCCGGACACGAATTCGCCGTTGACACCGGTTACCTTGTAATAAAGCCGGCCCAGCGTATCGGTCTCGAAACTGTCGAGCGCAACATAAGGCACACTGGCCACCACCTTGCCATCCACGATCGAGACACGTTCGGCGAGTGCGCGGGTAGATGCCAGCAGCGAACGGTCATAGGCAAGATCGGCTGCGTCGAGCGCATTGCGGTAGACCGATACCGCATTGATCGCCACCAGAATGCCGAGCGGGATCAATAACCAGCGCAATAACTGGCCGCGCAGGCTGCCGAGCGGTTTGGCAACAGGATCGGTATCCACTGCCATGCCCGTTCCGTTCATCGCGGCATCGCGCCGCATCATTGATGCTCTTGCGCTTCGAGCAAATACCCCAGTCCGCGCAGCGTGGTGATGACGACCCGGCCGGTCTCCCCATGCTCGAGCTTCTTGCGCAGGCGATGGATATAGATTTCGATCGCATCGACGCTGGCGGCGTCGTCGAGCGTGAATACTTCGGCGAACAGTTTTTCCTTCGGTACCACCCGGCCGGCGCGCGTGATCAGCGCTTCAAGCACCGAATGTTCGCGCGGCGTCAGCGCCAGCGCGGTATCACCATAGGTAAACATGCGCGACACGGTATCGAACGACAGCGCGCCGCAGCTCAGCTGGACGGCTTCATTGCCTTGTGTGCGACGCAACAGGGCTTTCACCCGCGCCTCCAGTTCGGCCAATTCGAACGGTTTGGCAAGATAGTCGTCGGCGCCCAGATTCAAGCCCTGCACCCGATCGTTCAGGCCGCCGCGCGCAGTCAGGATCAGCACCGGCGTCTTGCTGCCGCGTGCGCGCAACCGCTTCAGCACTTCCAGGCCATCCATCTTCGGCAGCGTCAGATCGAGAATGACCAGCGCATATTCTTGCGTATGAAGCAGCGAATCCGCATCGGCGCCGTTTGTTGCGCATTCTACCGACAGGTGAGCATCGTTCAACGCCTTGACAAGCCAGCGCGACAATTCGAAATGATCTTCGACCAGTAAAATGCGCATGATTCAAAAAACGACAAAAATGAAAGGAAGTTGAAAGCGGAGCGAGCATATGTTACGCCTACACAATAATAACGAAAGGGAAAATTATCATGAACCTCTTTCTTTTTTGATCATACCCACATTCGACGTATTTACAAAAGCGCAAGACAAGTCCATGCAGGACAAAATCGTCATCGTCCAGCCAGTCGAGTTACCGGGGGAAGGCGCGCTTGCCTATTTCAACTGAATCATGCTGAAATGCATGGCCAATCCGCCGCCGTTGTCGTATTTCATATTGGAAGAATTTGTCGGCGTCAAACTGCTGACAAGCCTTCTTCGCCATGGCCATACGATGAAAAGACCGAACAATTATGATTGGCAGGTTAGGATACGGCCCAATGCAGCTGCCGATGAAAGCGAATTGAAAGGCGGCCGCAACTATAATGCGCCCTCCCTTTAAGGAGACGTCTGGGAACATGCGAATTACGACCGAGCAAGCGATGAAAGCATTGGTGGCGAGCTTATTAGTCACCAGCTTGACGGCCAATGTTTGCCTGGCCGCATCAGGTGAATGCATCGTGCCGTCCAAGCCGGGCGGCGGCTTCGACTTGACCTGCAAGCTGGCGCAAAAAGGACTGCAGGCCTCCAGCCATAAAGCGCAAAAGAATGACGCGCTGCGCATCAGCTATCTGCCTGGCGGCATCGGCGCTGTGGCCTGGAGCATGGTGGTATCGCAGCGGCGGGCCGAACCGGATACGCTGATTGCCTTCTCGGGAGGATCGCTGCTCAATGTCGCGCTCGGCAAGTTCGGCAGAACATCCACTGCCGATGTGCGATGGGTAGCGGCGATCGGCACCGATTACGGCATGGTTGCGGTACGCGCCGACTCGCCCTACAAGACGTTGCGCGACTTGGTCGATGCGCTCAAGCGCGACCCAGCCCATATAACCATCGGCGCTGGCGGCACCGTCGGCAGCCAGGATTGGCTCAAACTGGCGCTGATTGTAAAGCCAAGCCACGTTGACCCGAAAACATTGCGCTTCGTCGCGTTCGAGGGCGGCGGCGAAGCGTTCACGGCGTTGCTGGCCGGCCATGTGCAAGCTGTATCTGGCGATGTATCCGAGGCATCGCTGCATGCAATGACGGACAAT
>DASYKE010000151.1:0-7433 GCA_035995725.1 Burkholderiaceae bacterium
GACGATCGACGATTTGACCATCGAAAACCGGCTGGACCGGATATCGTTATACGGTTCGGTGCAACTGACCAGGGATAAGACCGGGCTGCAGCACGCAAGGCAGTTGAAGGAAGTGGTTGATGCAGTCGTCGCCGCACTGGAAGCCGAGAAAAACCTGCCCGAGCATATTGCGGTCAAGCCGACTGAAAAGGTCGATAACCCGTTTAAATAGACATCGGCCCATCTATTCTTCAAGCATTCAATAAGACACCATCATGCAGAACCCTTATTCCGGGCTGGTCGGTTCCAAGGTCGTGATCGCCACGATTGAGCGCGACGATATTGTCCGTTGCGATATCGAACCGGCATTAGCGGCGCTGAACAAATTGGTTGAATCGGCGAGTGCATTGGCCAACAGCAATGGAACCATCTCTCTTCTGGTCAACGGTTACGACCATGATCCGCGCGAGTTGCACACCATTCCGGAAGTACGCGCCTATTTCCAGGCGCTGGATGCGAAGTTTCCCTACTGGTTTCATGTATGCACCCGTATTGACCATTCGCTACGCATGCTGTTCATGATGCTGGTGGAGTTAAAACCGGTGACGATGGCTGGCGCAGTCAGCTTTCAGTTTGCCAATGATGACTTGCATGCATTTTTATTGCAGCGTCTGCAAGCGATGGATAGTGTGCATGCCAAGCATGGTTTCAGCGAGGAAGAAAGCTTGCGCATCACTGAACTGGTGATGAACTATTTCGAGTCCGTGATAGCCAATTAAATGTTTTATCAGGTAAATTTTTTGACCGATGAAATATCTTGTTACGGTAGTTACCAATGCAGAGTGGTAACACAAGGCGATTAGGCGTTTAATAGGATTACTCCAAATTCTGGACCTGTTCGCGCATTTGCTCAATCAGCAGCTTCATTGCCATCGATGCATCGGATAATTCCTTGGCCGATGCCTTGGAACCGACTGTATTGGCCTCGCGATTCAACTCCTGCATCATGAAATCGAGGCGTTTGCCTACTTGGCCGCCTTTTTTCAGAATATGACGGGTTTCCGTCAGATGGGCTGACAGCCGCGTCAGTTCTTCGGAGATATCGATGCGGATGCCGTAGAGCGTGACTTCCTGACGTATGCGTTCAATTACTTCGTCGCGCGATAGTGTAGGCGACGACGAGGCGTCGCTATTTTGCAACGCCAGGCCCAGCGCTTCCTGCAAGCGCTCGGTTGCTTTTTGCTGAAATTGTGCCACTGTTTGCGGAATCAGCGGCGTAATGCGCTGCACAATCGCCTCCATTTCCCCGATCCTCGACAGCAGCATCGTTTCCAGTGCCGCCCCTTCGCGCGTGCGCGATTCGACGAATGCGTCCAGTGTTGCCGACATTGCCGCCATTACGTCGGCCTGCAAGGTTTCCTGACCGATCTCGGCCTCTTCGATAACCCCCGGCCAGCGCAGCAGTTCATTGACTGACAGCGCTGGGGCGTCGGCGAATTGCTTGCGGATTTCGGCTTGCAGTTCTGCCAACGAGGCGAGCAGCGCAGCATTCAGCGCCTGGCCTGTGCCGGCAGCGGCTTTGCGGCCGAAACTGAGCCGGCACTCTACCTTGCCGCGCGTAACCCGTCCCATGATGGCTTCCCGCAACGCAGGCTCCACGGCACGCAATTCGTCGTTGATGCGAAACTGCAGATCCAGAAAGCGCGAGTTCACGCTTTTGATCTCGATCGTCAGCGTCCCGCCTGCCGCCTCGCGGGTAGTGACCGCATATCCGGTCATGCTGGAAATAGTCAAAATTAGATCCTCGGTTTCTTCTTTACAAAATAGTGATTTATCCACACAATCCACAAGAGCCCGCCGGATTTGCGGAATTGAACCGCTGCAACGCCTTTAGGTGGTTATTCCCGATCCAACGACGCTCGCAGATTGAAGAAACAGGACAAATATGGCTGTGCAAAACAATGCTCCGTTACCGGACGGGTTGGACATCGCTGGATATCGCATTGTAAAGAAGATTGCGTCCGGCGGGTTCAGTATTGTCTATCTGGCGTACGATGAAGACGGCAATGCGGTGGCGATCAAGGAATATTTGCCCAGTTCCTTGGCATTGCGCCAGCCCGGCGAACTGGCGCCTCTGATTTCTCCGGACAATTTGCCGGTGTTTCGCATCGGCTTGAAATGCTTTTTCGAGGAAGGCCGCGCACTGGCGCGCATCACGCATCCGAATGTGGTCAGCGTGCTCAATTTTTTCCGTGCCAACGAAACCGTCTACATGGTGATGGCGTACGAATCCGGCCGCTCGCTGCAAGACCATATCTTGCGCCGCCGCGACAAAGGTGAAAAGCCGCTGGTGTCGGAACGGTTTATCTGCAAGATGTTCGGCCAGGTGATGAATGGCTTGCGGGAGGTGCATGCCAACAAACTGCTCCACCTCGACCTGAAGCCGGCCAATATTTATCTGCGTGTCGACGGCACGCCGATCCTGCTGGATTTCGGTGCGGCACGGCAGACGCTCAGAACCGATTCGCCCAAACTGTATCCGATGTACACCCCTGGCTTTGCGCCGCCCGAATTATATTCAAAGAGCGACAGTCTCGGTCCCTGGACCGACATTTACAGTATCGGTGCGTCGATGTTTGCATGCATGGTCGGTGCGCCGCCGCAACCGGCCGACCAGCGCAAGATCAACGACAGGATGGAAAACCACTATCGCAAGCTGGAAGGCGTATACTCGCCGGAGCTGATTCAGGTGATACGCTGGAGCTTGATGGTGGATCCGCTGGATCGGCCGCAAAGTGTTTTCGCGCTGCAAAAGGCGCTGAAAAACCCGGCGCTCGTGAAAAAAGGGGAGGACAAATTGGAAAAGATCACCCGCAAGCTGCGTGATTTTTTTGGCATCAAGGACGGCGGCCATGCGGATGACCGCCCCACCGTCATTCATGAAAATCCCCGCTAATTCCGTTTTGACCTTGGTAAGCGATTCATGCGATTTTCAGTCTATCAAGAAACCCACATCGGCGGACGCAAGTCCAACCAGGACCGAATGGGGTATTGCTTTACCCGCGATACGCTGCTGCTGCTGCTGGCTGACGGCATGGGGGGGCATATTCAGGGTGAAATAGCGGCGACTATCTCGATGCAGACGATCAGTGCGCTGTTTCAGCAAAACGCCAATCCGTATATAAAAAAGCCGGAACGTTTTCTGGAAGACAGTTTTATGGCGGCACATCGCGAAATACATCGCTATCGTGCGGTCAACAACCTGCCCGAGACGCCGCGCACCACCATCGTTGCCTGCCTGGTTCAACACGGCAATGCTTTTTGGGCGCACTGCGGAGACTCGCGGCTGTACTGGATGCGCAACGGACAAATATTGTCGCGCACCAGGGATCATTCACGCATCGAGACGCTGATTGCGCAAGGCAAAGTGGATCCATCCGAACGCGAAACGCATCCGGACCGCAATAAATTGTTCAACTGCCTGGGAGCGCCCAATTTGCCCATCGTCGAAATCTCGCGCCGGGCGAGTTTGCAGGCGGGTGACGTGACGCTGCTGTGTTCCGATGGTTTATGGTCGACATTGCCCGATCACGTATTGGCGCAGCAGTTCCAGAACACTACCATCGTGCGTGCGGTGCCGGAGCTGATTCGCACCGCGACCGGCATTGCCGGCAAGAAGAGCGACAACGTTACCGCGCTGGCGATGATGTGGGAGGGCGGCGGTCTGGAGGACTCCACCACGATTACCACCAATACCTTGCCGGTCGGCAGCGTCACGACGACGATCCAGGCGCCGCGCCACGCCGATCTGGATGGCGTCGATAGTTTTAACGAGAGCGAGATCGAAAAGGCGATCGAGGAAATTCGCGGTGCCATTGAAAAATCTTCCCGGCTGACTTCGAAAAATTGAAAAATTCCATGTTGCATGACACTCGTCCGAGCGGACGTGCCGCCGACGCCTTGCGTCCGGTCCGCCTTAGCCGCCATTACACCAGGCATGCCGAAGGATCGGTGCTGGTCGAATTCGGCGATACCAAGGTGATCTGCACCGCCAGCATCGAAAATAAAGTGCCGGGGTTTCTAAAGGGTAAAGGACAGGGCTGGCTGACTGCGGAATATGGCATGTTGCCGCGCTCGACGCACACCCGGATGGACCGGGAAGCAGCCAAAGGCAAACAGTCTGGCCGCACGCAGGAAATCCAGCGCCTGATCGGCCGCTCGCTGCGTGCGGCATTTGACCTGACTGCGTTCGGAGAGCGTACGCTGCATCTTGATTGCGACGTCATCCAGGCCGATGGTGGTACTCGCACGGCGGCAATCACCGGTGCAATGGTGGCGGCTCATGATGCGTTTACCCAGTTGGTTCAGCAAAAGGTGCTCCCGGCGATACCGCTCAAGCATTTTGTCGCCGCGATTTCGGTCGGCGTCCATCGCGGTATACCGGTGCTCGACCTCGATTACCTGGAAGATTCCGACTGCGACACCGACATGAATGTGGTGATGACCGACACCGGGCATTTCATTGAAGTGCAGGGAACGGCGGAAGGCGCGCCATTCGAGCGCGCGACAATGAACCGCCTGCTGGATCTGGCGCAACACGGGATTGCCGACCTGATTGCGTTGCAGAAACAGGCGCTCGGCTTACCCGTATAAAAAGCAGCAACTTCATAATGGCCGGGCAACGTTGACGACGTAGCCCGGCTTCAATTTCTCATGACCCGTACCATCATTCTTGCGTCAAACAATGCCGGCAAACTGAAGGAATTCAGCGAGCTGCTTGCGCCTGTCGGTTTCGATCTGCGTACGCAAGGCGAATTCAATGTGCCGGAAGCGGAAGAGCCATATTCGACCTTCGTGGAAAACGCGCTGGAAAAAGCCCGCCATGCCGCACGGATTACCGGTTTGCCTGCGCTGTCCGATGATTCCGGCGTTTGCGCCAATGCATTGGGCGGCGCACCCGGGGTGCTGTCGGCGCGTTACGCCGGCGAACCGAAATCGGATGCGCGCAATAATCAAAAACTGATTGCCGACCTGGCGGCACACGCTGACAAATCGGCATATTATTATTGTGTGCTGGTTTTGGTACGGCATGCAAACGATCCGCAGCCGGTCATCGCCGAAGGCCGCTGGGATGGCAAGATCGTAGCCACGCCGCGCGGGCAGGGCGGCTTCGGCTATGACCCGCATTTCTGGCTGCCGGCGCTGGGGAAGACTGCCGCCGAATTGTCTGCCGCCGAGAAAAATCGCCTGTCGCATCGCGGACAGGCGTTACGCATGCTGGTTGAGAAATTAAGATGATCCCGATCAAGCCGGTCGCCACGGCCACCAAGTCCACCGGCGCAATATCGACAGCGGCGCAAGCCGCGAACGCCTACCTCAAGCCGGGGGCGTTGAATTTGACTGCCTTGCCGCCGCTGTCGCTGTATGTCCATTTCCCGTGGTGCGTAAAAAAATGCCCGTACTGCGACTTCAATTCGCATGAGGCGACCGGCGGTTTTCCGGAAACGGAATACATCGATGCGCTGCGTACCGACCTGGAAGCGGCGCTGCCGCTGATCTGGGGCCGCAAGATTTACACGATCTTTATCGGCGGCGGTACCCCCAGCCTGTTATCGGCTGCCGGGCTGGACCGGCTGTTGTCGGATATCCGCACATTGTTGCCGCTCGACGGCGCTGCCGAGATCACGATGGAAGCGAATCCCGGCACCTTCGAAGCCGAAAAGTTCAAGTCCTATCGCGCCAGCGGCATCAACCGTCTGTCGATCGGCATCCAGAGTTTTAATCCGCGCCATTTGCACGCGCTGGGCCGTATCCACGATGACAATGAAGCACGGCGGGCGGTCGATATCGCGCATGCCAATTTCGACAATTTCAATCTCGATCTGATGTACGCGCTGCCATCGCAAACGCTGGACGAAGCGCGCCAGGACGTGACGACGGCCATTGGTTTTGCGCCGCCGCACCTGTCGCTGTACCACCTGACGCTGGAACCGAACACTTATTTCGCCAAGTATCCGCCCGCGATTCCGGACGATGACACCAGCGCCGAGATGCAGGACATGATCGACGCGGAAACATCGGCAGCGGGTTACCTGCATTACGAGGTTTCCGCATATGCGCAGCCGGGCCGCCAGGCTCGCCACAATCTCAATTACTGGCAGTTCGGCGATTACCTTGGTATCGGCGCCGGTGCGCATTCCAAGCTGTCTTTTCCACACCGCGTGATACGGCAGGCGCGCTACAAGCAGCCGAAATCCTACCTCGAGCGCATCCGCAGCGGGCATGCGATTCAGGAAGAGGTCGAAATTGCACGCGGAGAACTGGGTTTTGAATTCATGCTGAATGCACTGCGGCTGACCGACGGCTTCGAAGTCAACCTGTTTGCCGAGCGCACCGGACTCGCGCTGAACATGATTGACAAAACACTCAATGCGGCGGAAGCAAAAGGCTTGCTCTATCGGGACCACAAGATCATCAGACCGACTGAACTCGGACAACGCTTCCTGAATGATTTGCAGCAAATGTTTTTAACCGATCAGAAATAACTTGTGGGCGATCAGGCGGCAATCGACGACGAGTTAGGTATAATTCGGGGTGCAGAGTATTGGCAGGGTGATGGAATGCACCGGTCTTGGCAGCAGGTGTTCAAATTCCCGCAGCCTTGTTTCATGCAGGCTTCAATGCAACAATCTCCGCAAATTCTGCATTAATCTTCGCAACTGGAGGAGTGGCCGAGCGGTTTAAGGCACTGGTCTTGAAAACCAGCGAAGGGTTATACCTTCCGTGAGTTCGAATCTCACCTCCTCCGCCAAGAATGAATCTTAAGTGGTCCAAAACAGTCCAAAAACCCGCGCTTCTCCCAGTGAGTGCGCGGGTTTTTTGTTTGAACATGTCCAAAGAGGTGCATTTACATCCGGCATTAAAGGGGGTACATTTTGGGGTACATTCAGATACCCCAAAAACGGATACCCCCAATGGCACTCACCGACACTGCCTGTAAAAATGCCAAGCCGAAGGAAAAGCAATACAAGCTGGCCGATGGCAACGGCCTGTATCTGCTGGTGATACCCAACGGCCGCAAATACTGGCGCATGAAGTACCGCGTAACCGGCAAAGAAAAATTATTGTCGTTTGGGGTATATCCCGAAGTATCCCTGTCGGACGCACGGGAAAAGCGGCAAGAGGCCAGAAAGCTGCTGCGTACCGATACCGACCCGGCACAAGCCAAACGCGAAGAAAAGCGTCAGTCGATACTCAACAGTCAAAACAACTTTGAAGCCGTCGCGCGCGAGTGGCACGAAAACAAAAAAGATAGCTGGACAGAGCAGTATGGAATCAATGTGCTGCGCCGGTTGGAAACGGATATTTTCCCGACCCTTGGCAAGCGACCGATTGCGGATATCGAGCCTCCGGATATGCTGGACGCGATCCGTCAGATAGAAAAGCGCGGCGCG
>DASYKE010000152.1:0-2453 GCA_035995725.1 Burkholderiaceae bacterium
TTGAACAAGGCGGTCAACTGATGACCACGACCGATGTCGAAAACTGGCCGGGCGATCCGATGGGCGTGCAAGGACCGGAGTTGATGATGCGTATGTTGCAGCATGCGGAACGCTTCAAGACCCAGATTATTTTCGATCAGATTCACACCGCGAAACTGAACGAAAAACCGATGCGCCTGATCGGCGATGCCGGCGAATACACCTGCGATGCGCTGATCATCGCAACCGGCGCTTCGGCGCAGTATCTCGGGATTGCATCCGAAGAAGCATTCATGGGTAAAGGCGTGTCGGCTTGCGCCACATGCGACGGCTTCTTTTATCGCGGACAAGAGGTTGCAGTCGTCGGCGGCGGCAATACCGCAGTCGAGGAAGCGCTGTATCTGTCCAACATTGCCAATAAGGTAACTGTCGTCCATCGCCGCGACAAATTTCGCGCCGAGGCAATTCTGGTGGACCGCCTGATGGACAAGGTCAAGGAAGGAAAAATCGACGTCAAGTGGAACCATACGCTGCACGAAGTGACCGGGGATGTCAGCGGCGTGACCGGAGTCAATATCAAGTCGACCACCGACGGCAGCGTGACGCCGATCAAGCTGCATGGCGTGTTCGTGGCGATCGGCCACAAGCCGAACACGAGTATTTTTGAAGGCCAGCTCGAAATGAAGAATGGCTATATCCGCACCAGGGGCGGCCTCGACGGCATGGCAACCGCGACCAGCGCACCGGGCGTATTTGCGGCGGGCGACGTGCAGGATCACGTCTATCGCCAGGCAGTCACCAGCGCCGGCACGGGCTGCATGGCGGCGCTGGATGCGCTGCGCTATCTGGAAGAATAAGCACTTCCGTAAAAAGCCTGTAGAGGTCTGTCCGGGCAAATGACTATTGGGAGACTGCTTCACCATGGTTGCTTCCACCAAGGATTTCGCTGCGCTGAAGTCCCTGCGCAAAACATTGAAAGCGCAGGAAGAAGCGCGTCAGGCAGCCGAGGCCGAGCGCCAGCGACTCGACCGGCAAGGCAAGCTCGATGCAGAGCTGTTTCGCCGCAGCGTCGGCGACGTGGCGCCGCTCACACCCATCAATAAAGTGATCGCGACCGCGCCGCGGCCGCAGCCTGTCGCGCGCCATCATCTGGCCGATGAACGCGCGGCATTGCAGGAATCCCTGTCGGATGAATTCAGTGTCGAAACGCTGCTCGATACCGATGAAGCGTTAAGCTTCGCGCGCAACGGTATCGGCCCGGACACCGTGCGCAAATTGCGGCGCGGGCACTGGGTGACTCAAGACCAGCTCGACCTGCATGGACTGCGCAGCGATGAAGCGCGCGAAGCGCTGGCGGAATTTTTACGCAATGCCGCCAGGCGCGGGCTGCGCTGCGTGCGCGTGATCCACGGCAAAGGCCTCGGCTCTGTCAACAAGGAGCCGGTGCTGAAGAACAAGGTGCGCAACTGGCTGGTGCAAAAAGACGAAGTCATCGCATTTTGCCAGGCCAGGGCTGCCGACGGCGGCAGCGGCGCCCTGATGGTTCTGTTGAAGGCGCGGAGTTAAGCGCCTGCTTAAGTGCCTGCTTAAGCGCCTGTTCCGGCATTCCGGCAGGATGCCGGGACAGGCTCTACACCGCGTCCGGCCCGGTTTCGCCGGTGCGAATGCGAACCACCTGCTCGACCGCGCGCACAAAGATTTTGCCGTCGCCGATTTTTCCGGTACGCGCAGCCTTGATGATGGCTTCGACTGCATGCTCCACCACGTCATCGGCCACAACCGCTTCAACCTTTACCTTCGGCAGGAAGTCGACCACATATTCCGCGCCGCGATACAGTTCGGTATGGCCTTTCTGACGGCCAAAGCCTTTGACTTCAGTTACCGTCAGGCCATTGACACCGACTGCCGCCAGCGCTTCACGGACTTCATCAAGCTTGAACGGTTTGATAATTGCGGTAATTTCTTTCACGGGAACCTCCTTGAGTTGAAATGCGGCTTGATGTATTACTCACGAAATTTCGATGTGATCGGATAACGCCAGTCGCGCCCGAACGCCCGGTGCGTGACGCGGATGCCGACCGGCGCCTGACGCCGCTTGTATTCATTGATTTTGATCAGGCGAGTGATGCGGTCCACATCTTCCTTGCGATAACCGGCGGCGAGAATCTCCGCGATGCTCTGATTCTCTTCCATGTACATTTGCATGATCCCGTCGAGCACCTCGTAAGGCGGCAGCGAATCCTGATCGGTCTGGTCCGGCCGCAGCTCGGCCGACGGCGCACGGGTCAGGATGCGCTCCGGGATGACATCCGAGACGCTGTTGCGGTATGCGCATAAGCGGTAGACCAGCGTCTTGGCGATATCCTTGATCACCGCGAACCCGCCCGCCATGTCGCCGTACAGCGTGCAGTAGCCGACCGCCATCTCGCTCTTGTTGCCGGTGGTGAGTACGATCGAACCGTGCTTGTTGGACA
>DASYKE010000153.1:0-8821 GCA_035995725.1 Burkholderiaceae bacterium
TGGGTGTGCGAAATAATATAGTTCTGGATTGCCCGCGCCCCGTAGCGCCGGCGAATTTCGCGCGCGGCATGCAGAATCGCGAGTTCCGATTCCGATTCGTCCGAATATGCGAGGTAAGGCGAATAAAGCAAACGCGGTTTGCCCAGCTCGCCCAGCAGTAATTCTATTTTTTTCTGTTCCGGCAAGCTTGCGTAGTGCGGCTCCACCCGGGCGCATGCGAACAGTTCGGCCAGTACCCGCTCATGCACGTCCGAGCTTTGGCGCATGTCAAGCGTCGCGAGATGGAAACCGAAAATGCCGGATGCACGTTTGAGCATTGACAGACGCGGCTTGATCAAAGCCGCACCGTGATGCTTCCTGAGCGAGCTCGCCAATATCTCCAGATCGGCGGTGAAATCGTCCGCGTTCGCATAGGGTGGAGCGGAGCCCACCTCCTTGCGCAGAACATTGGCCGCACCCATAGCGCGCGTAGTCGCCGCCAGGCGCGCATAGATCCCGGTCAGCGCGCGACGGTAGGGTTCCTCGGCACGATGGGCCGAAACGTCGGGCGAGGCATCGGCCAATGCCTGCAGTTCCGGGCTGACGTTTGCCAGCATACTCGAGACCGATAATTCCGCCCCGAGCGCGTGCACCTCTTCAAGATAAAAATCGAAGATTGTGGCTGATTGACGCGCCAGCGCCTGTTGCATGGTATCCGCATTGACGTTCGGGTTACCGTCACGGTCGCCTCCGATCCAGCTACCCATTTGCACGAACGGCCGCAGTTCCCGATGATCGTCGTCATGATTCGGCTTATGCGGAAACCGGGCTGCGACTTCCGCTTCGATGTCGTCGTAAAGGCCTGGCAGTTCGCGCAGAAAAGTCATCCGGTAATATGACAGCGCATTGTCGATTTCGTCAGCCACGGAAAGCTTGGTCGAGCGCAGCATGCGTGTCTGCCACAACGTGGCAATGCGGGCGTGCAGCAGTTCGGTGTTACGCTCGCGCTCTTTCGATGTCAGCGGCAAATCCCGCTCGGCCAGCAGGCGTGCGATTTCATGCGCGGCATCGAGTATGCTTTTGCGCTGCACTTCGGTCGGGTGCGCCGTCAATACCGGCGATATCAATGCGTTCCTGAAGAATGCCCGTATTGCGGCACCGTCCACACCGGCGAGAGCCAGTTCGGACAATGCATAAGCGATGCTCCCCGGCTGCGGCGCGGTGCCGGCCAGGGAGTCTGCGCGCCGCAGCCGATTATGATGCTGGTCTTCCGCAATATTCGAAAGATAGGAAAAATAGGAGAATGCGCGGACGACTGAAATGGTTTGCGCACGCGTGAGTTTTTTCAGCAGCCGGTTGAGAGCGGCACCGGCCTGGGCATTCGACTCGCGCCGAAAGCGTACGGCGGTCTGGCGGATGGTCTCGACCACTTCGAAGACCGACTCCCCTTCCTGATCGCGCAAGACATCGCCGAGCAAAGAGCCCAACAGCCGGATATCCCTTTTCAGGAGAGCTTCGTTATCGTTGCCGGTCAATACAGGCGCGAATTCGCTTGTATTCGCGCTTGCACTTGCACTCGCACTCTTATTCGCGCTCTTACTCGAAGACCTGGTTGAAATTTGGTTTTCCATAATAAATGGATATTATCATTTTGCATATACGGTGCGATATGCGGTTCGATATACGGTTCGAATTGATGGCAAAAAACCGGTAACGGGTTTCAACATTCCAAACCGCAGGCGAACACGATCATTGGCTCATGCAACCTGGCTCATGCAACCTGGCTCACGCAACCCGGCTCCGGCATCGGCGATGCAAGCGCCGCCGATATCGGCCTTATAAATTCACACCGGAAATTCACACCGGAAGCTTTGCTGCCTTGTTCTCTTTCTGCATGTTCGAATTGCCGCTATTCGGTCATTTTGTTTGTGCGGCGATCTCGGCAATGCGCAACAGGTTGGTTGTCCCCGACTCGCCGAACGGCATTCCCGCCGCGATGGCTACCTGATCGCCCGGCTGCGCAAACCCTTCTCGTTGCGCAATCTGGCTCGCCGCCGATACCATTTCGTCGACGCTGCCGATATCGGCGCTAACCGTGGAATGCACTCCCCAAACCAATGCCAGTCGCCGGGCGGTTGCCAGCTTGGGTGTTATGCTCAGGATCGGCGCCGTCGGCCTTTCCCGCGCTGCGCGCAGGCTGGTATGCCCCGAGGTTGTATAAGTCACCGTTGCCACGGCTCCGATAATCTGCGTGACGCTTCGCAATGCTGCGCAAATCGCATCGCCCCGTGTCGGCAGAGGCGCTTCCTGTTGCGCATCAATCAGATTCCGGTAGAGCGGATCCCGTTCCACTTCATGAATAATCCGGTTCATGATTGAAACCGCTTGTACCGGATAAGCGCCGCTGGCAGATTCTGCCGACAGCATCACGGCGTCGGCACCATCGTATATCGCGCTGGCTACATCGGATGCCTCGGCCCGGGTCGGCGTAGGGGCGGAAATCATCGATTCGAGCATTTGCGTGGCAACCACACTCGGTTTTCCATGCCGCCGGCAAGCGCGCAGAATGCGCTTTTGCACGCCCGGCACACGCTCGGGCGGCAATTCCACGCCAAGATCGCCGCGCGCTACCATCACGGCATCGGACAAGCGCACGATTTCATCGAGCTGATCCAGTGCCGCCGGCTTTTCCAGCTTGGTCATCAGACCGGCGCGTGCGCCGATCAGTTCACGCGCCTCATGCAAATCCTCCGGACGCTGCACAAAGGACAATGCCACCCATTCCACTCCCAGCGACAAGGCGAACTTCAGATCGGACAGATCCTTCTTGGTAAGCACGGGAATCGGCAATACCGCGTCGGGCACATTGACTCCCTTGCGGTCGGACAACGCGCCGCCATTCATGACGCGCGTGCGGATTTCCTGTCCATCGCTTGCCAAAACCTGCAGGCGCAGCTTGCCGTCGTCGAGCAGTAAAGATTGACCGACGGCGATAACTTCGAACAGCTCGGGATGCGGCAGGCAAACCCGTTTTACCGTGCCGGGCGCCGGATTACGGTCCAGGGTAAACTCGGCCCCGACCGGAAGCATTATTTTTCCCTCGGCAAACTGCCCGATTCGCAGCTTTGGACCTTGCAAATCGGCCAAAATCGCGATGGGACGACCAAGATTGCGTTCCACCTGGCGTACGATGTCATAGCGCGCCTGATGGTCCTGGTGCGAACCATGACTGAAATTAAAGCGGAAAACATCGGCCCCTGCTTCAAATAGCGCCTGGATGGTCTCCATGTCGGAACTGGCCGGTCCGAGCGTTGCTATGATTTTTGCATTGCGTTGACGCCGCATGGCAATCCTTCCATTAATGGATCGTGAGTGGTGAGTGGTCGGCCGGCTTGGTCTTCGTTCAGATATCCGCATCGGATCTAGAGAATGAGGACCGCCCGGAAATCATTGACATTGGTGCGCGTCGGCCCGCTGACCACCAGGTCCCCGAGCGCGTTGAAAAAACCGTGGCCGTCATTGTTTTCCAGCAGGACGCGCGGCTTCAGGCCAAGGGCTGCGGCGCGCTGCATGCTGTGAGGATGATATAAAGCCCCGGCATTGTCTTCGGAGCCATCGATACCATCGGTGTCGCAGGCGATTGCGTAGATGCCGGGATGGCCGTCCAGCGCCGTTGCCAGACTCAGCAGGAATTCTGCGTTGCGTCCGCCGCGGCCGGTACCGTGCACTGTCACGGTGGTTTCGCCGCCGGAAATCAATACGCACGGCTTGCGGAACGGCTGTCCGCGCAGCGCAATCTGTTTTGCGATCGCCGCATGCATCAAGCCGATGTCCCGCGCCTCGCCTTCAATCCCATCCGACAGGATATACGGCGTAATGCCGGCGGCGCTCGCGGCCGCCGCAGCCGCCTCGAGCGCATGCTGCGCAGTCGCAATGACGCGATGCGTGTTGCGCGCGAAGAGCGGGTTGGCCGGCTTCGGTGTTTCGCCAACGCCGGATTCCAGATGCCGCTTCACCTCGGGGGGCACATCAAGTTCATATTTTCTCAGGATAGTGAGTGCTTCGGCGCAAGTGGAGCGGTCGGGCAGCGTCGGCCCGCTCGCTATGATTTCCGGATCGTCGCCGGGAACATCGGAAATCAACAGCGTCACCACGCGCGCCGGTGCACAGGCCAGTGCCAGGCGGCCGCCCTTGATGGCTGACAAGTGCTTGCGCACGCAATTTATTTCCGAGATCGTGGCGCCGCTCTTCAGCAAGGCCCTGTTGATCGCCTGTTTCTGCTGCAGCGTGATGCCGTCCGCCGGCAACGCCAGCAAGGCTGAACCGCCACCTGAAATCAGGCACAGCACCAGGTCGTTTTCCGTCAAGCCCTGCACCATGTCCATCATGCGTTTCGCCGCATGCCGGCCCGCTTCATCCGGTACCGGATGTGCGGCTTCCACCACCTCTATCCGGCTGCAGTCTTTGCCATGGCCGTAGCGGGTGACGACCATCCCGGCAATCTCGCCCGGCCAATGATCTTCCACTACCCTGGCCATTGCCGCGGCGGCTTTACCGGCACCGATGACAAGAGTGCGGCCGCGTTCGGGCGGCTGCGGAAGATAGGCAGGCAGGCATTTTTCGGCAGTCACCGCATCGACTGCACTGGTGTACAAGTCGAGCAAAAATTGTCGCCCATCAGCAATCAATGTTGTCTCACAAGATTCAATTTTTGCTCTGCAATGTCAGATTCGCCATGCTTCGGAAGCGTCCGCCGGCTAGGCAATAGTCCTAGGCCTTGGCAATTTCATGATTCGACATCAGCTCGATTGCCCGGCACAGCGACGAGTGGTCCAGACCGCTCATGCCATTGGCAGCGCAGGCATTCATCAGTTCTTGTGCGTTGGCGGTATTGGGCAACGACACTCCCAGCGCCTTGGCGCCTTGCAAGGCAAGGTTCAAATCTTTTTGATGCAGTTCGATCCGAAAGCCCGGATTGAAGGTACGTTTGATCATGCGTTCGCCATGCACTTCGAGAATACGCGACGACGCGAAACCTCCCATCAGTGCCTGGCGCACCTTGGCCGGATCGGCGCCCGCTTTCGAAGCAAACAGCAATGCTTCCGCCACGGCCTGAATGTTGAGCGCAACGATAATCTGGTTGGCGACCTTGGTGGTTTGGCCGTCTCCGTTGCCACCGACGAGGGTGATGTTTTTGCCCATCAATTCGAACAGCGGCTTGACCTTGTTGAATGCGTTTTCAGGGCCGCCCACCATGATCGTCAGGGATGCCGCTTTGGCTCCCACCTCGCCACCCGACACCGGGGCGTCCAGATAGTCGCAACCCAGCTTGTTGATTCTCTTGGCAAAATCCTTGGTGGCGATCGGCGAAATCGAACTCATGTCAACCACGATCTTCCCGCTTGTCAAACCGCTTGCCACGCCGTTCTCGCCAAACAATACCGCTTCCACATGCGGCGTATCCGGCACCATGACAATGATGATCTCGGCGCGCTTGGCAACTTCAGCGCCGGAAGTGCATACTGTCGCACCGCCTTCGATAAGGGCAGAAGGCGGATTCTTGACGTCATGCAGATACAGCTTGTACCCGGCAGCCTGCAAATGCGCGGCCATCGGTGCACCCATGATTCCCAGGCCGATAAATCCAATTTTTTCCATTATTTTCTCCGCTAACTCGTTATTTCAAGATGTTCTGCAACAGCTTCAGGCAGAATGCCATTTCGTCATTTCGCCATTTCGTGCCGGACCGCTCAAACGTTGTGTGCAACGCGCCAGCTCAACCCCTTTACGGTGTCCGCCTTCGGCTTGTATTCGCAACCGATCCAGCCCTCGTATCCGATCTCGTCGAGCATTGGAAGCAAATAACGATAATTAATCTCCCCGGTGCCCGGCTCGAAGCGGCCAGGGTTGTCTGCCAGCTGGATATGCTTGATCATCGGCAGATTGGCCTTGATGGTATTGGCGAGTTCGCCTTCCATGCGCTGCATGTGATAAATGTCGTATTGCACGAACAAATTATTCGAACCGGTTTCCTTGATGATCTCCAGCGCCTGTTTCGTATGCGACAGGAAAAATCCCGGTATGTCGTAGGTGTTGATCGGCTCGATCAGCAACCGTATCCCCTCTGCCTTCAGTTTGTCGGCAGCGAATTTCAGATTGCTTACGACAGTCGCGTAGGCTTTGTCATTACTGGCGTTTTTCGGCGCGATCCCGACCAGGCAGTTAATCTGCTTGACGCCCAGCACCTTTGCGTACCGGATGGCTTCTCCGACACCCTCCTGGAACTCGCCCACCCGGTCGGGATGACACGCAATGCCGCGCTCTCCGGCTTCCCAATTGCCGGCCGGCAGGTTGTGCAACACCAGATCCAATTGATACAGATTGAGTTTGTCGGCGATCTGATCGGCATGAAATGCATAGGGAAACAGGAATTCGACGCCGCGAAAGCCGGCATGCGCAGCCGCCTTGAATCGGTCGAGGAATCCCACTTCATTGAACAGCATGGTCAGATTGGCTGCTAGTTTCGGCATGATTTTTCCTGTTCGTATTGCTTTACTTGACGTCGAGAACTTCGTTGAACTCGTTGATGGCGTCAATATCGGTACCCATCGCAATATTCGTGACGCGCTCAAGGATGATTTCCACCACCACCGGCACGCTATGCTGCTTCATCAATGCGCGTGCTTTTTCAAATGCCGGAATGATGTCGGCCGGCTTGAACACGCGGAGTGCCTTGCAACCCAGGCCTTCGACCACGGCGACATGGTCCACGCCATACCCATTGATTCCGGATGCGTCGACATTGACGTTTTCGAAGCCCAGCTGCACGCAGTAATCCATGTCGAATCCACGCTGCGCCTGGCGAATCAGGCCCAGGTATGAGTTATTCACCAGTACATGGATGTACGGCAGCTTGAATTGCGCACCGACCGCCAGTTCCTCGATCATGAACTGGAAATCGTAGTCGCCGGAAATGGCCACGATATCGCCGCTCGGATCGGACGCACGCACGCCCAGCGCCGCCGAGATGGTCCAGCCCAGCGGGCCGGCCTGACCGCAGTTGATCCAGTTCCGCGGTTGATAGACATGCAGGAACTGGGCGGCGGCGATTTGCGACAAGCCGATGCTGGACACGTAACGTGTATTCCGGCCGAAGAACCTGTTCATTTCTTCATAGACACGCAGCGGCTTGACCGGCACGTCGTCAAAATCGGTGCGCCGCAACATGGTGCGTTTGCGCTCCTGGCATTGAGCCACCCAGGCAGAACGGCTTTTCAGCTTGCCCGCTGCTTTCCATTCCCTGGCCACTTCGACGAACAGCTCCAGCGCCGCTGCCGCATCCGAAACGATGCCGTAATCGGGGCCGAACACACGACCGATCTGGGTTGGTTCAATATCGACGTGGACGAATTTCCGGTCTTTGGTGAATACATCGATGGAGCCTGTGTGACGATTGGCCCAGCGATTGCCGATGCCGATTACAAAGTCGGAGGCCAGCATCGTCGCATTGCCGTAGCGGTGACTGGTCTGCAGGCCGACCATGCCGGCCATCAATGGATGATCGTCGGCAATACTGCCCCAGCCCATCAGGGTCGGAATCACCGGCACATTGACGATTTCGGCAAATTCCACCAGCAAGGCGGAAGCATCTGCATTGATGATGCCGCCACCGGCCGTAATCAACGGGCGGTCCGCGTCGTTCAGCATGGACAACGCTTTTTCTATCTGCGCGCGCGAAGCCTTCGGCTTGTAAACCGCCATCGGTTCGTAGGTCTCGGGATCGAACTCGATCTGCGCTACCTGCACATCGAACGGCATATCGATCAGCACCGGCCCGGGACGTCCGGAGCGCATTAAATGAAATGCCTGCTGGAATGCACGCGGCACGAGCGCAGGTTCGCGCACCGTTACCGCCCACTTGGTAACCGGTTTGGCGATCGACTCGATATCCACCGCCTGGAAATCTTCCTTGTAGATGCGGGCACGCGGCGCTTGGCCGGTAATGCACAAAATGGGTACCGAATCGGCTTGCGCGGAGTAAAGGCCGGTAATCATGTCGGTTCCGGCAGGGCCGGATGTGCCGATACAGACACCGATATTGCGGGCTTTGGCACGGGTATAACCCTCGGCCATATGCGAAGCGCCTTCCACGTGGCGCGCCAGAATATGCTTTACGGTACCGCGCTTTTTTAGCGCCGCGTAAAGCGGATTGATGGCGGCACCCGGCACTCCGAATGCCACCGTGACGCCTTCTTTTTCCATTACGTGAACAGCCGCTTCTGCTGCAGTCATCTTTGCCATGTCGCTTCTCCAGACGCTTGAATTTGTAAACCGGTCAGATCAATAACCCGTATGCTAGAGATAAACTCCCTGTTCGATAAGAAGACAAAATATCGTTTTAATCGATATCTGATGTATGGAATAATTCAGCGATGGACAAGCTCAAGCAAATCGAGGCATTCGTTGATGTCGTGGAGAAAGGCAGCCTTGCACGCGCTGCGCTGGAACAACACATTACGCCGGTCATGCTGGGGCGCCGCATCGATGCGCTGGAAAAGCGGCTGGGCGTCAAGCTGATGCACCGCACCACCCGTCATCTGACGCTGACCGAGCAGGGTTCGGTGTTTCTCGACCATTGCCGCAAATTGCTGGGCGAACTCGACGCTGCCGAAAGAATCGTTTCCGAGGGCCGGCACAAGGCAACGGGACACCTGATCGTTTCCGCGCCTGCCGCGTTCGGGCGCAAGCATGTCGCACCGCATGCCCCGGCCTTCGTCGCAGCCAATCCGGAAGTACAAATCTCGTTTAACCTGACCGACCAGGTCATCGACCTGGTGCGCGA
>DASYKE010000154.1:0-3267 GCA_035995725.1 Burkholderiaceae bacterium
TTATGCGTAAAAACTTTAACTATCATTAATTATTTTTTGAACCTACGATTTGAATGCTGCTTGTGACCGGACAGGACAATGCTGCATTTGCCTGAGTCGTTGTCGGTTCGTGCAGCGTCGCCTTGATAGTCCGGAGGGGAAACACGATGGATTCAAGTTCCCCTCAGGTCGTACCTTTCATGCGGGACAGGATGCAAACGAATATCGAGTCGGGTAGCGGAAAACCGAGTGGCCGTGCACATCAACAGCCCATCCAGGCATTAATTCAAAGAGCTTCACAAAGCAATCGAAAATTTCGAAACTTAACCGCAGTCACGGGTAACGCCAAATTGTTCTTGCACTATCTATATAGCTTGTTCCCATCCACCTGTGCCGACACATTCGGATCGAAGTACGCCGCAGCAAACCACGGACACGGTAACTGGCATGGCTTCGGAAAACGTAGCAAGAATTAGTTATCAACAAGGAAGAGTATGAATATTCACGAGTATCAGGGCAAAGAAATACTGCGCAAGTTCGGTGTGGCGACACCCCGCGGTTTTCCCTGCTTTTCTGCAGATGAAGCAGTCCGGGCCGCGGAGGAACTGGGCGGACAAGTATGGGTCGTCAAGGCGCAGATTCACGCAGGCGGGCGCGGTAAAGGCGGCGGTGTAAAGGTCGCGCGCTCCATCGCTGAAGTGCGCGCGCATGCGTCCAAAATCCTGGGCATGACCCTGGTCACTCATCAGACCGGTCCCGAAGGGCGTCAGGTGAGGCGGCTGCTGATTGAAGAAGGCGCCGATATCAGGAAGGAACTTTATGTCGGCATGGTCGTGGACCGCGGCACCCAGCGTGTGGCCCTGATGGCTTCGAGCGAAGGCGGCATGGATATCGAAGAAGTTGCCGCCCGCAGCCCGGAGAAAATCCACAAGGTTTTCATTAACCCCGTAACGGGACTGAAAGACAGCGAGGCGGACGACATGGCCCGAAAGATCGGGATCCCGGGCAAATCCGTTCCGCAAGCCCGTGCCTTCATGCAAAGCCTGTACCAGGCATTCGATGAATGCGATGCATCGCTTGCAGAAATCAATCCGCTGATTCTGACGGGCGACGATCGCGTCGTCGCGCTCGACGCCAAATTCAATTTCGATTCCAATGCATTGTTCCGCCATCCGGAAATCGTCGCGATGCGCGATCTGGATGAAGAAGATCCTGCGGAAATCGAAGCATCGAAATTCGACCTCACGTACATCTCGCTTGACGGCAATATCGGCTGCCTGGTCAACGGTGCCGGCCTTGCGATGGCAACCATGGATGCCATCAAGCTTTATGGCGGTTCGCCGGCCAATTTTCTCGACGTCGGCGGTGGCGCAACGACTGAAAAAGTCACGGAAGCCTTCAAGCTGATGCTGCGCAATCCCAATCTGCAGGCGATTCTGGTGAATATTTTCGGCGGCATCATGAAATGCGACGTGATTGCTGCCGGCGTAGTCGAGGCAGCGCGCCAGGTAGACCTGAAGGTGCCGCTGGTAGTGCGCATGAAAGGCACCAACGAGGAACTTGGCAAGAAAATACTGGCGGACTCAGGGCTCCCGATCATTGCCGCGAACAACATGGCTGAGGCGGCCAAAAAAGTCGTCAATGCAGCAAAGGACGCAGTAAAGAACGCAGTAAAGGAGAAATAAAGCGATGTCGATTCTGATCAACAAACACACCAAGGTCATCACCCAGGGAATTACCGGCAAGACCGGCCAGTTTCATACGCGCATGTGCCGCGATTATGCGAATGGGAAAAATTGTTTCGTCGCTGGAGTGAACCCGAAAAAGGCAGGCGAGGACTTCGACGGAATTCCCATCTATGCCAGTGTCAGGGATGCCAGGGAAAAGACCGGCGCGACAGTATCCGTAATCTATGTGCCGCCTCCATTTGCCGCTGCGGCAATCGACGAAGCGGTCGACGCCGGCATCGATCTGGTGATTTGCATCACCGAAGGAATCCCGGTGCGAGACATGATCCGAACCCGCGACCGGATGCAGGACAAGAAAACCATTCTCCTGGGTCCGAACTGCCCTGGAATCATCACGCCGGATGAAATCAAGATCGGCATCATGCCCGGACATATTCACAAGAAGGGCCGCATCGGTGTTGTTTCGCGCTCCGGCACGCTCACATACGAAGCGGTCGGCCAGTTGATGGAGCTTGGCCTGGGACAGTCCACCTGTGTCGGCATCGGCGGCGATCCCGTAAGCGGCCTGAAGCACATCGATGTGCTGAAGATGTTCAATGATGATCCCGACACGGATGCAGTCATCATGGTGGGCGAGATTGGCGGCGATGCGGAAGAAACCTGCGCGCGCTGGATCAAGGACAACATGCAAAAGCCGGTAGTCGGCTTTATCGCAGGCGTGACAGCCCCGCCGGGAAAGCGCATGGGACATGCCGGCGCCATCATTTCCGGCGGCAAGGGAACCGCACAGGAGAAGCTGGATGTAATGGAAGAATGCGGTATCAGGGTGACGCGCAATCCGGCCGAAATGGGCAAGCTGCTCAAATCCGTGCTCTACCAGGATTTGTCCCGGATGGTCAGTTGATTCAGCTGACTCATGATTTGCAGTACGACCTTGCAGCCTTGGGAAGCGCCGTCTTATCCCGCTTTGGTCCAATAGCCCGGCTGTGCATAAATCGATTTCAATGCATCGATGAAGAGCCGGACTTTTGCCGGCAGATGCCGTTGTTGCAAATATACAGCCGTGATGTCGTAGCTGGGGAGGGCATACTCATCGAGGACGGTAATCAACTCACCGCTCGCGAGTTGTGACTGGATTTCCCAGGTGGAGCGCCATGCGGGGCCCAGGCCTTCGCAGGCCCAGCGGTGCAGCAGCTCGCCGTCGTTGCAGTCGAGATTGCCATCGATCCTGACAGTCACCGGCTTGCCGTTTTTCTGAAAGTGCCAGCCGCTCTGCTGGCCACCCTGCAAATTGAATGCAAGGCAGTTGTGCCGGGCAAGATCGTCGAGCGTGCGCGGAATGCCGTGCCGTTCAAAATATGCCGGTGTGCCGCACACCACGCGCCGGTTAGTCGCCAGTTTGACAGCGACAAAATTGGGGTCGATGACGCCGCCGATACGGATGCCGACGTCATAACCTTCGCGCACCAGGTCGATGACCTGGTCGGTCAGGTTAAACGAGATTTGTACTTCCGGATTGGCTGCGACGAAGGCCGGGGCATGCGGTGCGACATGCTTGCGCCCGAACGCGGCAGGCGCGGAAACGATCAGGTGTCCCGTT
>DASYKE010000155.1:0-2113 GCA_035995725.1 Burkholderiaceae bacterium
ATCTTGCAATGACACAACCGGCGGTATCGAACGCGTTGAAACGCTTGCGCGACACGCTAGGCGACGAATTGCTGATTCGCACCGCCCATGGCGTCAAGCCGACGGCGCGGGCCGAAGCCTTGTGGCCGACGGTGCGGCGCGCATTGTCGGACCTGGAGGAAGCGGTAGTTCCAAGCAGCTTCGATGTTTCCAAGGCAAATACCACATTCCGAATGGCAATGGCGGACGCGACTGCCGCGCTGTGGCTGCCTAAGCTGATACGTTCCATCGAAAACGAAGCACCCGGCCTGAACGTGCGCATGTCGCCATTGACAACGCGCGACCCGCGGGCAATGTTGCTGCGTGGCGACATCGACTTGGCGATCGGATTTTTTCCTGGTGTGGTGTCCCAGCTCGCCAGCGGACCGGATATCCCGATTCGGCATGATCAGTTGTACTCAGGCAAATATACGTGCGTGATGCGCAAGGATCATGCGCTGGCAAAATCCGAGCTGACCCTCGATGCCTATTGCGACGCAAACCATTTGCTGGTGAATTTTTCCGGCCGCCCGCACGGCCTGGTGGACGAGGCGCTGGCGCAATACAACCGCAAGCGACGGATCTTGCTGACGGTAAACCAGTTCTTTACTGCCGGGCGAGTGGTTGCCAATTCCAACCTGATCACGGTGTTGCCGCGCCATCTGATCGCCGCGACCGGGATGACCGGCGCACTGATTGCCAAGGAATTGCCGTTTGCCTTACCGGACGTGCAGGTCGATATGCTATGGCATGAACGCGATGCCCGCAGCCCGGCGCACAAATGGCTGCGCGGACACTTGACGGCGATGACCGGCGAAACGTTTGCGCCGAACGATGCAAAACGCTGATGCCATTTCGTCTTTTGACCACCGTCGCCGACCTTGCCAGGATCGGCACCCTGCAACATGCAGTTGGTCACTTCGCTTTTTTTACGGCCAGCTGATAAGCCGCCAGCGACAATGCGGCGCACGCGGCCAGCGCAAGGATCGCATTGCCGCGCACCAGCCCGGCAGTCATTGCAACCGAAAAAGCGACCGGCGCCAGCGCTCTGGCGATGAAAGCCGGGCGCGCCAGCTTACCGAGCAATGCGCCATAGCCGACACGGCCGAATAGAGCGGCCGGCACAGTGCCGCGTATGATGGTCATGAGGCCATTGCTGAAGCCGTACAGCGCGGCAAACAGAAATGCCAGCGGCGACAATCCCTGCACAAAAAACAGTGTGACCAGAGCCAGCACCATCAGCGCAAACGATATCGTGCCGATTGCCATCGGGCGGATATTGCGGGCCACGGCAAGTTCAAGAAGGCGCCCCAGAACCTGCATCGGACCGAACAGCGATGCGACAAGTACCGCATCCTTGGCCCCCAGTCCAGCCGACTTGAGCAAGCTGATCACATGCACCGACAACACCGACAAAACGAAGGAGCCGAGTGCAAATGCGGCGGCGAGCCATGCATAGTCCGCAGTAGCCGGCCCCGGCACGGAACCGGCCGCTGCCGAGGCCTGGCTTGCCGGCGCAGCCGCGCGATGGGCGGGCAGCAGCCGGCGATGCAGCGGCAGGCAGATGAAAAGCTGCAGGCCGGCGTACACTGCCAGCGTCAGCCGCCAGCCTATTGCGTCGAGCAGCACCTGCGACAATGGCCAGAACGCGGTGCTGGCGAAGCCGCCGAACAGCGTCAGCGCCGTCACCGCTTTTCGATAGGAGGCTCCCGCAATCTGATTCATCGATGCGAACGCTGCGTCATACAGGCACGCGGCCATTGCAACGCCGGCCATGGCCGAACCGAGCACCAGCGTGATCGGTCCGGTTGCCGTGGCAAGCAGCAGCAGTGCTGCTGCACCGACGCAGGAACCAAACGACAAAATCAAACGTCCGCCCCGTTCGTCGATCAGTTTCCCCGTCATCGGCGCCGCCAGTCCCGACAATAACAGGCTGAATGTAAACGCGCCGAATAGCACGGTTTCCGAAACGCCGAGGTCGCGCCGCATGCTTTCGCCGAGCACCGCTATCGAGTAGTAAAAGCTGCCCCAGGAGATGATTTGCGCAATGCCGAGCGCACAGACGACGGTGAACAAGCGCTCGTGTTGCGCTGAC
>DASYKE010000156.1:0-14596 GCA_035995725.1 Burkholderiaceae bacterium
CTGCCCATCTAGCTCTTAATGGGAGAAATTCGCGTGGCAGGAAATGAGATACAAATGAGATACGGATGACCGACAGTAAGGCGGCATCGATACATGCGCTGCTGGAAAAGAAAATGGGCACCGCGAAGGTGCCCATTTTCATATTTAACTGGCTCCGCAGAGAGCCCTTTCGACGCAGAAGATTACTGAATCTTCGCCTTCTTGCGCAATTCCTGCTGATACGCCTGCAGCTTTTGCTGCTGCAGCGACTCGGCGATCTGCGGCTTGACTTCTTCAAATGCGGGCACCTTGGCCGGGCGCACGTCTTCGAGCTTGATCACATGATAGCCGAACTGGGTTTTTACCGGCGTCTCGGTGAATTGGCCTTTTTGCAGCGCGACCATCGCGTCGGAAAATGGCTTCACGAACGAACCGGGGGACGCCCAGTCGAGATCGCCGCCGTTCGGTGCAGATCCCGGATCTTTCGACTGCTTGGCCAGTTCTTCGAATTTTGCGCCGGCTTTCAGCTTGGCGACGATTGCCTTCGCCTCATCTTCATTTTCGACCAGAATATGGCGCGCATGATATTCCTTGTCGCCGGCCTGCGCCTTGAACCTGTCGTATTCGGCTTTCATGTCCGCTTCCTTGACCGGATTTTTCTTGACGTAATCGGCGACCAGCGCGCGGATTATGATCGATTGACGGGCCAGTTCTAGCTGATTTTTAACGTCGGGGGTGTTACCCAGGCCCAGCTTGTTGGCTTCCTGAAGCAGGATTTCACGGTTGATCAGTTCTTCCTTGATCATTGCGCGCAGCTGTGGCGAATCCTGCTGGCCCTGTGTCGTCATCTGCTTGACCATTACGTCGACGCGAGAGGACGGCACCGGTTTGCCATTGACGACGGCGAGATTTTGCGCCAGTGCGGGCAGTGCGGCGGTTGCGACAAGAAGTACCAGCAGGCGAGCGGAGTGTAAAGTCATCATCTGTTCCTAAAAATGGCAAATAAATTGTATGAATTGAAATAATCGGTTGTGGCTTAATCGGAGTTTTTAGCGGAGACTTCTGATGGGGCCAATGCAATGATGGCGAGAGCGTGTATGTCGGTATGCATCATGTCATGCAGGCAATCATACACCAACCGATGCCGGGTTACCCGGTTTTGTCCTTCAAAGCGTGGAGAAACCAGCCGTATTCGGTAATGCCCGCCGCCTGAAGCGGCGCCTGCATGGCCCGCATGGAGTGCGGACTCGTCTTCCAGTTGACATTCCAGCGGAGCCAAAGTTGCAACAAGCCGCGCACGGATCTGGTCGAGCCGGTCTGTCATTCCGCATCCTTCAGGTATTTCGACAGGAACAGGCTCTGGCCGATGACAAATGCAAACATCAGACCCATGAAGCCGAATAGCTTGAAATTGACCCAGGTTGCGGTGGGGAAATTGAATGCGACGTACAGGTTAAGCACGCCCATCAATGCAAAAAAAACAATCCAGGCCAGGTTAAGCCGCTCCCAGATGGTATCGGGCAGCGTGATTTGCTTTCCCATCATGGTACGGATCAGATTCTTTTTGAATCCGATCTGGCTCGCCAGCAGTGCCGCGCCGAAGCACCAGTAGAGCACGGTCGGCTTCCATTTGATGAACGCCTCGTTATGGAAATAAATCGTTGCACCGCCGAAAAACCCGATGATCGCAAGCGATACCCACAGCATCGGGTCGACTTTTTTGCGGCGCGCCAGCAGATAAGCGATTTGCGCTACGGTCGCCACGATCGCGACCGCGGTTGCAAGCAGGATGGGGGCTTGGGCGGCAGTTACTATACCGCCGGAGACGAAGCCCGACAGGTATTGGCCCACCAACGCTTGCGCAGCATCGGAATGGCCCTCACCCCATTTAAAGATGCCGAAAAAGAGGATGACCGGCAGGAGATCGAACAGGAATTTCATTTTGGCTTGCTGTCTTTCATGTCGGGTTGGGGTTCAAAGCGCAGCGATGCGGAATTGATGCAATAGCGTAAACCGGTGGGCGGCGGACCGTCGGGAAATACATGGCCGAGATGCGCGTCGCAGACATTGCACAGAATTTCGGTGCGCTGCATGCCGTGGCTGCGATCGACGCGTTCATTTACGTGTTCCGGATTGAGCGGCCTGAAATAGCTCGGCCAGCCGCAGCCGGAATCGAATTTCGCATCCGATTCGAATAATGGCGTATTGCAGCATACGCATGTGTAGATGCCATGTTCATGGTGGTCCCAATAGCGGCCGGTGAAAGCGCGCTCGGTATCGGCTTGTCGGGTTACCCGGTATTCGAGCGGATCGAGTTTCGAGCGCCACTCTTCGTCGGTTCTGGCAATTTTCTCTGTAGTCATTTTATGAGATCGTCATGATGAACAGCTTACTTCCAGATGACTGGCCCAGTCCGGCGGGAGCGCGGCATACTGCTCATTTTCCGGTTGTTCGTCGAACGGCTTTTCAAGTACTTTCAGCAGCTTGTCGATTTCGGAAAAATCCTTGTTCTGCGCCTTTTCGATCGCGACCTGCGCCAGGTAATTGCGCAGTATATATTTGGGGTTGGCGGCGCGCATTGTAACCCGGCGCAGGTCGTCCTGACTATTCTCCTGTTTCAGGCGGGCGCGATATTGCACTGCCCAGGCATCGAAAGCCGCGCGGTCGATAAACAAATCGCGCAAGGGCTCGTCTTTTTCCGGATGCTCGATCCGCAGATCCGCCAGGCGCCGGAAGAATAGCGTGAAATCGACGTGGCTGTTTTGCATGGCTGCAAACATCCCGTCGAACAATTGCCCGTCGCCCGGCTGCCTGCTTTGCAAGCCCAGTTTTGCGTGCAGCAAATCGTCGAGTCTGGCCGTGTATTCGGGCTGATAGGCTTGCAATGCCGCCTGTGCATCATCCACTTCCCCGATCAGGGGCAGCATTGCCTGGCCCAGCGCGTAACAGTTCCAGTGACCAATCTGCGGCTGCATGCTGTACGCATAGCGGCCCTGCTGATCGGTATGATTGCAGATGTGCTGCGCGTCGAACGCTTCCATGAATCCGAACGGGCCGTAGTCCAGCGTCTGTCCGAGGATCGACATGTTATCGGTATTCATCACGCCGTGCATGAAGCCGACCGCCTGCCATTGCGCAATCAGGTGCGCGGTGCGGCGCGTGACTTCGGCCAGCAAGGCCTGATACGGATTCTTGCTGTCGCGCAGCTCCGGATAACAGCGGTCGATGACGTAATCGGCAAGAATTTTCAGTTCTGTCTTTCTGTCGCTGTAGAACCAGTGCTCGAACGAGCCGAAACGCACGAAGCTGGGTGCCATCCGTGTTGCCACCGCTGATGTTTCTGGGGTCTCGCGCATCACAAACTGGTCCGAACCGGTGACGCACAGTGCGCGAGAAGTTGGGATACCCAGCGCGGCCATTGCTTCGGAACACAGAAATTCGCGGATCGACGAGCGCAGCACCGCGCGGCCATCGCCCATGCGGGAATAGGGTGTCAGGCCCGCGCCTTTCAATTGCAGTTCCAGCGTGCCCGGATGTCCGGTCGAGGGTGCCTGCGCTTCTCCCAGAAGGATTGCGCGGCCATCGCCCAGTTGTCCGGCCCATACGCCGAACTGGTGGCCGGAATAGACTGCCGCCAGCGGAATCCAGTCCGCCGGCATGCGGTTGCCGCTGAACGTCTCAACGAAATCGGGCGTCGAGAACTCGGCCGGATCCAGGTCGATCAATGCTGCCGCCGACGCGCTGGCGCAAACCAGGTATGGCGCAGGCAGCGGCGTGGGCATCAGCCGGGTGTAAAACGCTGGTGGCAGTGCAGCGAACGAATTGCTTAACGGCAAACTGCCGATTCGATACGGAACGTGCTGTCGTAATTCTGGAGCATTCATGTTTTTCCTCAATCCGGCTGCCGCCGGATCGTACTATTAGTCAAGTCTGTTCATGGTGAGACACTTCGCCTTGGGTTTTGTGCCGCCCCGATTCAGTTCATTCCGGATCCGCAATCCGCACAAGGTATCATTATTCAACAAACACGCGCGTGAGCCGCATTACGCGCATTACAATGGGCTCGATCGCGGAAGCTTCGCAATGGCGAGGCCGGGAAGGTGACAGTCCGGCGCAGCACGATATGCGCATACTGCATGTATAGGTCCTATTTTGACAGAGAACGGAAAGTCTCATATGAATGTCCACGAAAACTTGTCGGTTCCGTCGATTGAAAACAAGGTCTCGCCTGAGGAATGGCAAACCCGCGTCGATCTGGCGGCGTGCTATCGGCTGGTGGCGAATTTCGGCTGGAGCGATCTGATTTTCACTCACATTAGCGCACGCGTGCCCGGCACCGAAGGCGAGTTCCTGATCAATCCCTACGGCATGATGTTCGACGAGATTACCGCATCATCACTGGTAAAAATCGATCTCCACTGCAATAAGCTCGATGATTCGCCGTTCCCGGTCAACCCTGCGGGTTTCACGATCCATTCCGCGATCCATGCAATGCGTCACGATGCGCACTGCGTACTGCATGTCCATAGCGTCAACGGCGTCGCCGTATCTGCCCAGAAGCGCGGGTTGCTGCCGCTGTCGCAACAATCGATTTTCGTCCTGTCCAGTCTGGCCTATCATGACTATGAGGGGGTGGCATTGAATGACGACGAGAAGCCGCGCCTGGTCGCCGATCTGGGGAAAAAGACTTACCTGATGCTGCGCAACCATGGCCTGCTGACGGTCGGCAAGACGATCGCCGACGCATTTCTCAACATGTATATATTCGAGACGGCCTGCATGATTCAGGTGCGCGCGCAAGCGGGCGGCGGCGAGTTGATCCCGATTCCGCAGGCAATCATCGATCAGGCGCAACGGCAGGCGAAAGCCGTCACCAACTCGGCCGGCGGCATGCTGGCCTGGCCTGCGCTGCTGCGTCGCCTGGAGCGGCTCGACCCCTCGTATCGGACTTGACCCCGAGCTGTCAATAGCGGTTCGAAATTGCCTGGATGATATTGGTGCTATGCACACCAGAAATGTATTGACGATTTGACCACGATGGTAAAAAATCGTTTGGCAAGCTCGCAAATACCGGGAGACAAGGTGGCGCAATATCTGAAGAGTCCTTTGCCGGGCCAAATGATGAGCCAGCCTTTGCTCATTTCCGGCATCATCGAGCATGCCGATCGCTATTTCGGGGGCAACGAGATTGTTTCGCGCCGGGTGGAGGGCGATGTTCATCGCTATACCTATCGCGATTGCCACAAGCGGGCGCGGCAATTGGCCAACGCGCTGATCGCGCTCCGCGTGAAAATGGGCGAACGCGTTGCCACGCTGGCATGGAACGGCTATCGCCATCTGGAAGTTTACTATGCTGTGTCCGGATCGGGCGCAGTGCTCCATACGATCAATCCGCGCCTGCATCTGGAACAGATCGCGTATATCGTGAATCATGCCGAAGATCAGTATCTGTTCTTCGACATGACGTTCCTGCCGCTGGTCGAAGCGTTCGCGCCGCATTGCAAGACGATCAAGGGTCTGGTAATGATGTGCGACCGCGACCGCATGCCGAAGGACAGCAAGCTGGCTAACCTGCTGTGCTACGAAGATTTGATCGACGGCAGTACGGATCATTATGAGTGGCCGATTTTCGACGAGAATTCGGCGTCCAGCCTGTGCTATACGTCCGGCACGACCGGCAGTCCCAAAGGCGCGTTGTATTCGCATCGCTCGACCTTGCTGCATTCCTATGCAGCCATCATGCCGGACGCAATGAACCTGTCGGCACGCGACGTGGTGCTGCCGGTGGTGCCGATGTTTCATGTCAATGCGTGGGGATTGCCGTATTCGGTGCCGCTGACGGGCGCCAAGATGGTATTTCCTGGCGCGGCGCTGGACGGAAAGTCGCTGCATCAACTGTTCGAGCAGGAGCAGGTAACGTTCTCGGCCGGCGTGCCGACCGTCTGGCTCGGGCTGCTGACCTATGTCGGCCAGAACAATCTCGCATTCTCGTCGTTCAAGCGCACCGTGATCGGCGGTTCCGCTTGTCCGCCCGCGATGATGAAGACGCTGCGCCATCAATATGGCATCGAGGTGGTGCATGCTTGGGGCATGACCGAAATGTCGCCGCTCGGCACCCTCTGCACCTTGCAAGCCAGGCATGTGTCGATGCCGGAAGATGCCCGGCAGGCATTGCTGGAAAAACAGGGCCATGCAGTTTACGGCGTGGACATGAAGATCGTCGATGACGCCGGCAAGGAATTGCCCTGGGACGGCAAGACCTACGGTAATCTGCTGGTCAAGGGGCCATGCGTCATCAGCAGTTATTTCAAGGATAGTGACGGTAATGTGTTGCAGGACGGCTGGTTTCCTACCGGCGACGTGGCAACCATCAACGCGGACGGCTATATGCAAATCACCGACCGCAGCAAGGATGTCATCAAGTCCGGCGGCGAATGGATAGGCACCATCTATCTGGAAAACATCGCGATGGCGCATCCGGCGGTACACCAGGCTGCCTGCATCGGTATTGCTCATCCCAAATGGGGTGAGCGCCCATTGCTGGTGGTTGTCAAAAAGCCCGGCGCGGAAGTGACCAAAGAGGAATTGATCCGGTTTTATGAAGGCAAGGTCGTGGCATGGTGGACGCCGGATGACGTGACCTTCGTCAGTACATTGCCGATCGGCGCGACCGGCAAGATTTTGAAAAATAAAATGCGGGAAGAGTTCAAGAGCTATAGATTGCCGACAGCTTGAACCGACCGATTTTTCATGCCGGGCATGGGAGGCAGGCGAATCGGGCAGCTCCTTACGTCCAATCGACGTCGCTTGTCTCTTTCCTCTGCCAACGCCTTCGATAATGCTGCGGCAGGTTCCTCCACCTTGCTTTCCACAATTCCGCTCTGCGTCAGCGCCATTTCTATTTCGGCCGATGGCAATCGCCCATTAAGGTCCCGCTTCAGTCTCGCGTTAATCGGTAAAAGTTCTTCCGCGCATTCCTCTACGAGGTTTTGAATATATTCGCTTTGGTTCAACACCTTTGACAGAGGAACGGTGAAGTCTTGCATCGATGATTGCTTCACCAGGGCGCATATCGCCGTTCCAAACGGAAATTAGTGGGTGAATGGGGAAAACAATGTACAAGGTAGTTCACGACAGCGATTGAATATTGTGCCGCTTCAATCGTTCGGCGGTGTTTTCCGGTTCGAACGGTTTGGGTAATCATATTTTTGCCCGGGCTGGATTTTTCCGTCTCTTCCAGACAAACGCATTGGAAGGTCAGGGAACGATTTGTACTTTGATGCCTCAATCATATTTTCGACGATTGAAATCAGATCAGCCATGTGCGGGCGAATCGCTCAATACAGTTCCAACAGTGCCTATGCCGAAGAGCTCGGATGGGATATCAGCGCGGACCTTGCTGGACAGGATGCCGATAACGGACCTACTTACAACGCCGCGCCCGGCACTTGGCCGCGGATGATGCATTTGTTTCACGAAGGCCGGCCCAGGATCGACCGGGTGCACTGGGGGTACCGCCCGAAGTGGGCAGCCGAAAAGGGTATCCCGATGGCGATCAATGCGCGTATCGAAAAAGCGGCATCCGGCCGATACTTCCGGCACATGTGGAAGTCCGGTCGTGCCATCGTGCCGGCAGACGGCTGGTTTGAGTGGACGGGAGAGGCTGGAAAAAAGCAGCCGTGGCACATCCGGCTGAAGACCCGCCGGCCGATGTTCATGGCAGCAATCACAAACTTCAATCCTAGCAAGGAACCGTCTGAAGGCTCGGGATTTGTCATCGTCACCGCCGCATCGGACGCAGGCATGGTTGACGTTCACGATCGGCGGCCTGTCGTATTGGCGCCGGAAGATGCACGATTATGGCTCGATCCCGCCTTGCCGGTGGAGCAGGCTGAGCATCTGGCGCGCTCTATCGCGCTGCCGACGGAGGTATTCGAGTGGTATCAGGTCGGCAAGGAAGTGAACAAGACCGGCAACAATGAAAAGCATCTGATTGAGCCTGCCTGCGCTTGAACAGCATGCAGATTCCGAGGCAATAATCAGAAACCGGCGGGTCCGCCTTTTGCAAAGGTTGCCAGCGCTTCGCTGATGTCCGCAAATTTCACCGGTTTAGGAAAAATCCGGTTAAAGCCGGCGCTGATGGCGCGCTGTTTATTGCTCTCGCCGGTGTAACCGGAAATGGCGATCAAGGGAACATGCGCCAGTTCATTGTCGGCCCGCACTGCCTGCGCAAAATCAAAGCCGTCCATATCGCCGGGCAGACCGATGTCGCAGAAAATCAGGTCGGGCAGGGTTCTTTGCGCAATCTCAAGACCTGAGCGTGCGTTGAAGGCGATATCCAGTTCGCATCCCTTGATTTCAAGGATGTCATGAATTACCTGGGCAAAATCCCGATTATCCTCGATCACGAGTACGCGCATCCGAGGTTTTGGGGGCGACTCATTTTTTGGCATATTCAATTATTCGATTGTCGCCGCTCAAAGGCATGATAGACAGCGTGAATAGGAGGTGGCTTGCAAAGTCTCAAGGTAGCTGTTTTGAATTCATCGTACATTACGGCAATTTTTGACGATAACAGACTCTATACAATACATACATAGCATTGATTTTTAGTATTATAAACGTCAAAACCTGTAATTAATATTCTTTACTCCGTATTCATACCGGAGCCGGAAATGCCCGATGGGCCGATCGCCTTCATTGGATAAGTCGGTTGCCGCTGGGACAGACATTCGAGTCTCTCACATCGACGGATTGCAGCATCGTCCCACTCCACATGGCGTTGCATGCATCTGCGGCATCCGGTCAGGCGCATTGCCGGATATTTCCAAGAGGCTAACCGGCAGCGCATCTGCTATTGGCTTGGATGTGGATATGGTATAAGCGGTTCAGGCGCCGGCAGATAATTTTGGCACATGCTTATACTGCAATAGCGAGGTTGGCGCCGGTGATCGACAGATCCGTCTCTGCTCCTGATGGCTGTCGACCGGTCAAGCGAAAATCGACCGTGGCGTTCGCGGATTCATCCAGTCCTACATCAAATTGCGTCATAGTCCTATCGATATTTGCTAGTTTTTTTGTAGCGTGGGTAACGACGCCAATCAAAATCAACATGTCCGTACCGCATTCAACCAGCGGCTCATGCCGCCCTCATCCTATTTCATAGCGACGGGGCGAATGCAAAGAACTTTGTGGAAAGGCGCGATTAGCTTTGGATTGGGGTATATCCCGGTGCACCTCCATTTTGCCGGGAACCGCCACGAACCTGGAATGGGACAATATCGTCAAAGCATATGAATCCGATCAGTACGTCGTCTTATCGGATAAAAATCTGAAACGCATGAACATGAAGGCAACCCAGACCATCGATATTCGACGTTTGTTGATGCCCGGCAGGTGCCGATGACTTACTTTGAACAACCGTATTACATGACGCTGGACAAATACTGGGAAAAACGCGACTTTGGCCGCACGCCCGAACCGCGCGGCAAAGAGGTGCATGCCGGGAAAAAATTATCTTATTTCATTCAAAAACATGCCGCCCGGCATCTGCATTACGACTTTCGGCTGGAGCTCGACGGGACGCTGAAAAGCTGGGCCATTCCGAAAGGACCGAGTCTCGATCCAGGCGACAAGCGGCTCGCTGTGCACGTCGAAGATCATCCGCTCGCCTATGGAACCTTCGAAGGTGAAATCCCGGCGCATCAATACGGTGCCGGCAGCGTGCTGGTCTGGGATAAAGGAATCTGGATTCCCGATGGCGATCCGCTCGCAGGATACCGCAAAGGCCGGCTCAAGTTCCGGCTGGAAGGCGAAAAATTGTCGGGTGGCTGGAGCCTGGTACGGATGGGCCCTCCAAAGGAGGAAAAAGAGAACTGGCTGCTCATCAAAGAACATGACAGCGAGTCTAAAACCGGGAATGCGGCAAATATCACCGCATTGCAGCCGGACAGTGTGCTAAGCGGCGCCGGCAAAAACCTGGGTCGCACAACGCGAAAGCCCGCAACCGACGGCAACGAGTCCGATACGGTCAAGACGCCGCGCAAGCGCTCGGGTGCTGTCCATGACCGTATCGATGGGGCGGACAAGGCCGACCAAGGCGATCCAAAACAACCTGCCAGCGTCAGCAAGACAGTTGGTGCAGCGGATGCAAAAAACGTATCGGTGGCAGGCGTCAGCCTGTCGCATCCATCGCAAGTGCTGTATCCCGAGATCGGATTGACCAAGCTTCAACTGGCGCAGTACTACGAACGGATCGCCGACTGGATGCTGCCCCATTTGTCGCAACGCCCGCTCACCTTGGTACGGTGCCCGCACGGCATCGGACAGCACTGTTTTTTCCAAAAACACGCGAACAAGACCACGGCCAGGGATATCCCAAGAATCGAGGTGCCAAGCGGAGCAGGAACGGCGACATACATGATGGTTGATTCGTTGCACGCCTTGATCAGCCTGGTCCAGATGGGTGTGCTGGAATTGCATACCTGGGGCGCGCGCAAGGGCCATCTTGACAAGCCGGATCGCATGATATTCGACCTTGATCCGGCGCCCGGCGTGCCATGGATGCAGGTGATCGAGGCTGCGCAATTGATCAGGGCGCTTCTGGACGAAGCGGGTCTGACCAGTTTCGTCAAGACAACCGGCGGCAAAGGCCTTCATGTCGTCATTCCGCTGAAACCGGAAAAGTTCTGGGACGACATCAAGGCTCTTTCGCGCGCGATTGCCGAACATATGGAGCAAACCTTGCCGGACCGTTTCACGTCCAAAATGGCCAAGTCCAAGAGAACCGGCAAGATATTTATCGATTACCTGCGCAATGCACCAGAGGCGACCGCGGTTGCCGCGTATTCCACACGGGCGCGGCCAGGCGCTCCTGTATCAACTCCTGTGGCGTGGGACGAATTGACCGAACAGCTCCATTCAGACACATTTACGGCCGTCAATATTCCAGCACGGCTGGACCAACTGAAACAAGATCCGTGGCAACAGTACTTTCTGTTAAATCAACGCGTTACCGCAAAAACGATGCGAACTTTCGGTTTGCGGCAAGACAAGACATAGATTTTCTTCACAAGAGACGAACGCTTCAATAGGCAAAGCAACGCCTGTAACGACGGAGAGTGCGCCCATTAAAACCGCAGGCAGCGGTTCGATACCATGCGGGAACCGAGCCGGGCAATAAACCTCGAAAAGCTTTAAAGGCGATAAATACATCGTCTCCGACAGTTCGTTTGGCTTGCGAAACCTGTTGCCGGCTGATTTTGCCGTGCCTGAATTATCTGCCTCATATTTAGGCATGCCGTGATTTTGCAGCATCCATGACGCTCCCCGGACAGAACACCAATGTGGGAAAATGAGCTCATGACTCAGACAATCGACTTCAAAGCGCTCTTTGACAAGTCCCCGTATCCTTATCTATTGCTGGCGCCCGACTTGACGATCATCGGGGCAAACGGCACCTATTTGCGCACTGCCGAGAGGAGCCTCGAAGATATTGTCGGCCAGCATGTTTTTGACGCGTTTCCCCAAAATCCCGATGATCCCGATGACAGTAGCTTGCGGGATCTACAGGCTTCGCTCGAACGTGCGATCAATACCGGTAAGCCCGACAGCATGGCGTTGGTACGGTATGCGATTCCGCGCGACACGCCGGAAGGAATGATATTCGACGAGCGCTACTGGAGCATCATTCATACACCGGCGCTTGATGATAAGGGGAAAGTCGCCTTCCTGTTTCAGAATCCGATCGATGTGACCGAACTGTACGCCGCCAAAAAGGCGTTGCGGGCGGCCGAAGTGGAGCGCGATTTTCACTTTCGGACCGAGGGCAGCATTTTTACCCGTTCCCAGGAGCTCGAAGCAACCAATCGCATGCTCGATGCGGAACGCACTCATCTGCGCCGCCTGTTCGATCAGGCGCCGGGGTTCATTGCTGTGTTGCGTGGCCCGCAATATGTGTTTGAACTGGTCAATGAAGCGTATTACCAACTGGTCGGACACCGGGAGCTGGTCGGCAAACCGATGCGGGAAGCGCTTCCCGAACTGGGAGGGCAGGGTTATTTTAGACTGCTGGACCGCGTGGTCGCCAGCGGAGAAGCTTTTGTCGGCCGCGAAATGAAAGTACTGATGCAGCGGCTACCGGATGGCCCCATGTCGGAGATTTACCTGGACTTTCTTTTTCAGCCCGTCATCGCACCGGACGGCTCCGTTTCCGGCGTTTTTATACAAGGCCATGAAGTCACCGAGCAAAAGCGTGCACGGGACGAGTTATATGTCAGCAATGAACGCTGGAAGCTGGCGATCGAAGGCGCCGGCGACGGCGTATGGGACTGGAACCTGCAAGACAACGAGGCCGTGTATTCCACCCGCTGGAAAGAAATCGTGGGATTTGCCGAACATGAATTTCCAAATAGATTCGAGCAGTGGGAAACGCATGTGCATCCGGACGACTTGCCCGGTGTGCTGGCTGTACTGCGAGCCTGCCTGGAGGGCACGGTGCCGACCTATAACAGCGAATACCGTCTGCGCTGCAAGAATGGCGATTGGAAATGGGTGCTTTCCCGCGGCATCGTGGTTGCGCGTGACGCCGACGGCAAGCCGTTGCGCATGACCGGCATGACGTCCGACATATCCGAGAAGAAGCAGTCCGACGAGCTGATCTGGCACCACGCCAACTTCGATTCCTTGACTGCATTGCCGAACCGCCGCCTGTTTCGCGACCGACTGGATCAGGAAGTCAAGAGAGCGCATCGTTCCGGTCTTCAGATCGGATTGCTCTTCATTGACCTCGATCGTTTCAAGGAAGCCAACGATTTGCTCGGACATGACGTAGGCGATCTCTTGCTGAAGCAGGCCGCACTGCGGCTGAGCGCCTGCGTGCGAGAGTCGGACACGGTCGCGCGGCTGGGAGGCGATGAATTCACGATTATATTGACCGAGCTTGATAACCCTGCTTATGTTGAGCAACTGGCGCAAAAAGCGCTCGATACGCTGGCCGAGCCTTTCCGGCTTGGCAACGAAGTCGTGTACCTGTCCGCCAGCATCGGCATCACGCTTTATCCGGCCGATGCTGGCGGCCCGGAAGAGTTGATCAGAAACGCCGATCAGGCGATGTATGCCGCAAAAAAGGCAGGCCGGAACCAGTTCAGCTACTTCACTCGGTCGATGCAGGAAAAGGCGCACATACGGTTGAGGCTGGGCGGCGATTTGCGAAACGCCCTGGGCGCCGGTCAGCTTGAAGTGCACTACCAGCCGATCGTCGATCTGTCGACCGGGCAGATTGCCAAGGCCGAAGCGCTGCTGCGCTGGCATCATCCCAAACTGGGATTGGTTGATCCGGCGCAGTTCATTCCTCTTGCGGAAGAGTCCGGCCTGATCAATGAGATCGGCGACTGGGTATTCAAGCAGGCGGCGTCGTGCTCGCAACGCTGGAGTGCGCAATCGAACGCGCCGTTGCAGATCGGCGTCAACAAGTCGCCGCTGCAATTCATTTCGCACTCCCGCGAAATGAACTGGGCGGATTACCTGAAGCAGCTGGGTTTGTCCGGGAGCAGCATTTCGGTCGAGATCACCGAAGGCTTGCTGCTGAATGCCTCCGCCGACGTGGCCGAACAGCTCCTGCAGTACCGGGACGCCGGCATTCAGGTTACGATCGACGACTTCGGCACCGGCTATTCGTCGATGGCATATCTGAAAAAATTCGACATCGATTACCTGAAGATCGACCAGTCTTTTGTACGTGACATGGAAGCCGACGCGGGAAACCGGACCATCGCCGAATCGATCATTGTGATGGCCCACAAGCTCGGCATGCAGGTGATCGCCGAAGGCATCGAGACAATCGCGCAGAAGGAATTGCTGATCGCTGCCGGGTGCGATTATGGGCAGGGCTTTCTATTTTCAGCGGCTGTTCCGCCGCAAGCATTCGAACAAATGCTGGCCGAGAGTGCGCTCGTTGCGAACGCAAGCGGCCGGCCGCCCTCTGTGCCGGTTGTTCGGGATCACAAGCTGGCGTAGCCTGCGCCGGATCAGCCGCCGTCGAGAAGAAAGGCAGACCTCGCATCTGCCGATCCCGATGACATTTAACGAGAACTCATCGTAATTCGAATCCGGACGTTTCGAAATACAGCATATATCAACATATTTGCCTGAATGCGCAGCAAGTCCTTCGCAATAATGACGTTTGAAGCGCAGCAGTATTTCGAGGCATATTTCATAGAGGAAATAGTTGCTGTGAAATATCTGCATCATTATTGCGATAGATCAGCTTTCGTGCTACTTTAACAAGAAATGATGCCAAAAGTTCAAGTTGCTTCCAGCAAATTTAATCTGAGAATTTGACGCCTTGATGCAATGCTTTACGGAGTTCGTTAAATGTTTGGCACGCAAAGGCATTTTAATTTTTTGCGCTGGTTTGGCGTACTCAGCTTCGTAGCGATTGCAGCCGCCGCAGTTACGACGGCGGCGACATTATCCCATTTCCTGGCGGCGGAAATGTTGCAGTGGGACGCTCTCATGACGGGCGAATTCATCGGTACCGTTTCGGAGACGCAAAGTTATTACGGCGGATACTCTCGCAAGACAGGGGTCGCGGAATTGCTTGGCGGAGTCGCCAGTG
>DASYKE010000157.1:0-6591 GCA_035995725.1 Burkholderiaceae bacterium
GCCGAGCAGCTAGTCGGCGAAGCGATCGCCGGACGCCGTGACGAAGTTTTCCTGGTCAGCAAGGTGCTGCCGCACAACGCGACATCGCGCGGGACGATCGCCGCGTGCGAGCGCAGCCTGCGTCGCCTCGGAACCGATCGGCTCGATCTGTACCTGCTGCACTGGCGCGGCCAGGTACCGCTGGCCGAGACGCTTGAGGCTTTCGTTGCGTTGACGCGTACCGGCAAGATCCGCCACTGGGGCGTCAGCAATTTCGATGTCGCGGACATGGAAGAACTCGAGCGCACTTCCGGTGGAGGCGCAGTGGCAACCGACCAGGTGCTCTACAACCTAACACGCCGCGGTATCGAATATGATCTGCTTCCCTGGTGCCGCAAGCGAAGCATTCCGATCATGGCCTACTCGCCTGTCGAGCAAGGCCGATTGCTCAATCATCCACAACTGCAAGACATTGCGGACCGGCACCGCGCAACCCCGGCACAAGTGGCGCTCGCCTGGGTAGTGCGCCAGGACGGACTTGTCGCGATTCCGAAAGCGGGGACGCCGGCCCATGTTCGGGAAAACCGTGCGGCGCTGGACATTCTCCTCACCGACGAGGATCTCGCGGCGCTCGACCGCGTCTTTCCACCGCCAACCGGACCGCAACCGCTCGAGATGATCTGAGCATCCGCGGAGGTTAATTCCGCTTGTCGAAATCATTGCCGCAAGCATTGCGCTGATTAATGCCGGCTGGACAAGGCATTGGATGCAGCACTCTCGGTTATCATGCTGTCGGAAACCTGTCTAAGGAGATGGAAATGAAATGGACCGCCTGGGCCACCATCGCAGTGCTGCTGACGTACATCTGGATTCTTGCCAATGTCGCCATGGCGCGCGGCAAATACAAAGTGGTTGCGCCTTCGATAGATGGACCGATCGAATTTCAACGCGTTTATCGTGTTCAGATCAATACAGTCGAACAGATAGTGCTGTTTCTGCCGGCGCTTTGGATGTGCGCCTATTTTTTCAGTGACCGCTGGGCTGCGGCGGGCGGTATCGTATGGGTCGTCGGGCGCATCGTGTATGCATTGAGCTATTACAAGGACCCCGCTAAACGAGAGCTCGGATTTGGCATCAGCATGGCCGCCAACGTTGCGGTGATGGCAGGAACGGTTATCGGCCTGGTTGCTCGCTGATATCAGGTGGCGCGAGACTGAATCTGGGCGATGGCGAGATAGATAGCTGCGCCGGTTTCAGCGTCAGGCTGCAAGCGAGTGAGGAAGGAGAATGCCCGAAGAAGCGAAGCGGGGCATCCCTGCAGGTCGCATTTGCTCCTGGATAGAAAGCCCCTTAGGATCTTCCATCCAGTTTATTTACGAGACAGGACGCTAGAACTTATAAAGGAAATTCACGCCGATGTGAGAACCGTCAACCGATTTCCCGTTGATGACGGTGATGGTTTGACCGTTGGTCGCCGTGAAGCGGTCAGGCTGATATTTTTCCGAAACATACCGGACATTGATCCACGAATTCTGCGTAATTCCAAAACCGGCTTCAATCACCGCACCGGTAGTGTTCTTGTACGTCGTGGTTGTTCTTGCGCCGTTAATTTCCGCAGTTGACTTTGCCGAGTGCACAGAACGCAGGCCGACGCCGAAACGCCACCGGTCCACGCCGGTGTAGTAAGCGATTGCTTCGTACGGCATCCGGGAGAATTTTGCCTCGCCGTTAGTGGCCGTGGTGTTGTCGACGTGATAGTTTGCAGTAAATGACAGCGCGAGCGGAATAGTGTCATATTGCCACAATGCGCCGGCTCCCAACTGGACCAGGCCGCCGCCTGTGATATCGACGGAAGTGCCGTTGGTATAGTTGGCGGTATAAATCGTGTCGCCGCCGAAGGTAAGGCCGCCGGACAGGACGAAATGCAACCCGGTATCGTTATTTGCCGCTTGCACCACAAGCGGAGCCGCCAGTGCGGCAGCGAAAAGTGCCGGCAGTAAAATTTTTTTCATTTTATCCCCTTATTGAGGAGCCGCCGGCCACTATGTGGGACTCCGTTTGTACCCGAATGGGGCAATGTGATTATATCTGTCGAGTTGCGTAACGGAAATAATAAGCGAGGTTGGCGCGTTGTATATTTAATACAGCATGGTGGTTTATCGGAGCAAATAAGCTTGCTATCCAAGGTATCCAAATTCCGGATTGGCCGAACGTTGATATGGAGATTGCCTAGGCTTTACCTCTTCGCGCACTTATTATTTTTTCTGGCGGCATGGCATTTCAGTTAATTCCCGTCGAAGAACGTCATTCGCACATTGTTCAAACAAAACGATGTGGGTCGCGGTCCGGTCAAGCAACAGCGCTTGTGCATCACCGGCACGCTGCTGTCTGCAAATTTGCCATGTCAATTTACTGAATGGCAGATCTGAATAGCAGATTGATGTTTGTCAACTGACATGGACATGCGGGTCCTGCACTTTTAGTGATTCGAGCCTTTTGGAATGATGCGCTGCCGAAGAACCTGCGAGAGCAACTCAAGGCAAACGCGGCTAATCTGGACGATGCGGCGAACACCGCCAGCCTGTTCAACCTGAACCCCGTGGTTGTGAAATCAAGGGCATCTTCGCAAGCATGTGCTAAAGACGCGATGATTGTTCCGGAATCGGGCCGGAAATGATGTGAGCCGAATGATGTGAGTTGTTTTACGGCCTGAACAATACATGCGATACCGGTTCAGCGCAGGAAAATATGAAGAAACTTGCGCGGGACAGGCCACTCCAATCTTTTTTGGCGGGGTGAAAAACGATCTCGCTATCGAGCAAGGTAGCAGCAGATCATCGCCAACCTTTTGCGAGGAATTTTATGGACGACCCTTTACATATTGTTTGCCCGCATTGCGATACGGTAAACCGCGTTCCCGCCGACAAGTTAAATGACCAACCCACCTGCGGCAGGTGCCAGAAGGCCATGTTCACCGGACATCCGGTCGAGCTTAATAGCGCCAGATTCAAGAAGCACATCAGCCGCAACGATATTCCGGTGCTGGTGGATTTCTGGGCACCTTGGTGCGGCCCCTGCCACGCAATGGCGCCGGCCTATGAGCAGGCCGCACAGCGGCTTGAGCCCGAGATGCGAGTTGCCAAGCTCAATACCGAAGAAGCGCAAGACGTGGCGACGCAGTTTGCCATCCGCAGCATTCCCACTCTCATGCTATTCAAGAATGGGCAGGAAGTGGCACGTCAGGCCGGCGCAATGGACACCGCGCGCATCGTGGCGTGGGCTCAAGCCAAGGCCGGCGTCGGCGCTACGACCAAGGCTTGACCGCCCAATTCCGGGCGAAACCGGAATTGGGCGGTCAGCCAGTAATTGAGCGGACTTTGCGGCAGGCCTGTGTGGAAGTGGCCGCCGTAGAAACGCGAAGCGTTATCCGCCGCAGGAAGCTATTCGTCCCGTTGACCTGCCATCACCTCTATTTCATTCCTGCGAATTTCATCTTTCCACGCTACGCCTGTTTGTGCGTGCCACCTTGAACAGTGCCGTCGCCTCAGGGCCTTGCGGTGTAGCAGGAAGAATATTCCGGAACTTTCTATGTGGCAGTTAACCAACAAGCCCGTTCGAGCTTGTTGTTGTCCCAAGAGTTATTAGCTATCCTCTTTCCGCGAAGCAATAAGGCGCTACTCGCCGACCTGCTACACGGCATTCTTTAATCAATCACCGAGGAAGATAATGAAAAAAATTACTGCTGCAGTATTGTTGTCCGTGGCCGCTGCTGCACCTGCGTTGGCTGAAACGCCTTTTTATGTCGGGGCACAAGCAGGCGACAATTACGTCGGCATCCTGGGTGGCTACCAGATCGACAAAATGTTTTCCGTGGAAGGGCATTACTACGACCTTGACAGGACAGCCCCTCTTGGCACGTCGGTTAGCGCTTCAATCATTGGCCTAGCGGGGGTGGCCATGTTCCCGCTGAACCTGAAAAATGTGCCGCAACTTTCCGTGTTTGCCAAAGTCGGCGTCGAACGCACTTCTGTGAAAGTAAGTGGTTTTTCCAAAACCACCGAAACAGACCTGTTGGTAGGCGGCGGCGCTCAATATGACTTTAACAAGAACTTTAGTGCACGCGCGGGTGTCAATTTCACCGGCAATGCCGACTCGCTGAACATAAGCGGAATTTACAGATTCTGATTTGATGTGATGCAGTGATAAAAACCGGGCTAGTCCCTGATGCCGTTCAGCTAAAAGCTGGACGGCATTTTCATTTGAGGAATTGGCAGTAGGTTGTAAATCGACATCGACGAGGCTAACTTCTGGTTTGATGCTTCTCCGGCACCGGGCAATTGATTCCGGATTGCGCGCTTCATCCGAGCTATACGCATCGAGATTACGCAGGGCGGAAACCATAGTGTAGGATCTCACGGGACTTCCGTTGATCGTTGCACATTAAACCGTCAACGGCTTATACCGGATCCGCTTGGGCTTCGCACCTTCCTCGCCCAGCCGCTTCTTCTTGTCCGCCTCGTATTCCTGATAGTTTCCGTCGAAGAACGCCACCTGCGAATTGCCTTCGAATGCAAGAATGTGCGTCGCAATGCGATCGAGGAACCAGCGATCATGCGAAATCACCAGCACGCTGCCAGCGAATTCCAGCAATGCATCTTCCAGCGCGCGCAAGGTCTCCACATCGAGGTCGTTCGACGGTTCATCGAGCAGCAGCACGTTGCCTCCTTGCAGCAGCGTCTTGGCCAGATGCAATCGGCCGCGTTCGCCGCCGGACAGGTTGCCGACGATTTTTTGCTGGTCGCTGCCTTTGAAATTGAAGCGGCCCAGATACGCGCGGGACGGCATCTCGAAACGGCCCACGGTCAACAGGTCGGCGCCGCCAGATACATCGTCGAACACGGTTTTCTTGTCATTCAGCGCGTCGCGGGTCTGGTCCACCATCGATATCCTGGCGGTACTACCCAGCGCCACTTCACCGCCGTCCGGTTGTTCCTTGCCGGTGATCATCCGGAATAGCGTCGATTTGCCTGCTCCATTGGGGCCGATGATGCCGACGATCGCGCCGGCCGGAATCTTGAAGCTCAGGTTCTCTATCAGCAGCCGGTCGCCATATCCTTTGCTGACATTCTTGAATTCAATCACTTCATTGCCCAGGCGCTCGGCTACCGGGATAAAAATTTCCTGCGTCTCGTTGCGCTTCTGGTACTCATGCTCGGACAATTCATTGAATCGGGCCAGGCGCGCCTTGCTTTTGGCTTGTCGGCCTTTCGGATTCTGCCGTACCCATTCCAGTTCTTTCGCAATGGTTTTCTGGCGCGACGATTCGGTTGCTTCTTCCTGTTTCAGCCGGTTGCTCTTTTGCTCGAGCCACGAACTGTAATTGCCTTTCCATGGAATGCCGTGGCCGCGGTCGAGTTCGAGTATCCACTCGGCGGCGTTGTCCAGGAAGTAGCGGTCGTGCGTGATGCCGACCACGGTGCCGGGAAAGCGCTGTAGGAATTGCTCCAGCCAGTCGACCGATTCCGCATCCAGATGGTTGGTCGGCTCGTCCAGCAGCAGCATATCCGGTTTCGACAGCAACAGACGGCACAATGCGACGCGGCGTTTTTCACCGCCGGACAGCACGCCGATCTTCGCATCCCAGGGCGGCAGCCGTAGCGCGTCGGCAGCCATCTCCAGTTGCAGGTCAATGTTATCGCCGGCAGAGGTCGAGATGATCGCTTCCAGCCGCGCCTGCTCGGTAGCCAGTGCGTCGAAGTCGGCATCGGGTTCGGCATAGGCGGCGTACACCGCATCGAGTTTGGCTTTCGCTTCGAATACTTCGCCGAGACCGCCTTCGACTGCCTGGCGTACGGTTTGCTCGGGGTCGAGTTGCGGTTCCTGCGGCAGATAGCCGATGTTCAGATTGGGCATCGGGACTGCTTCGCCGATGATGTCCTTGTCGATGCCCGCCATGATTTTAAGTAGCGTCGATTTGCCTGAACCGTTCAGCCCCAGCACGCCGATCTTGGCCCCGGGGAAGAATGACAGTGAGATATCCTTGAGGATCTGGCGCTTGGGCGGAACGATCTTGCCCACGCGGTTCATGGTGTAGACGTAATTTGCCATAGGTATGTCGAGTGGAAGTTTACTAAATGTCAGATGCAAGGATAACCGATGGCGGGAATACGTGGGAGATGACTTTGGAGAAATCGCCGGTAACGCAAAACCGGATCGAATTGATATGGACGCCTGGCAGAACTTGCTATCCAGATCGCAGACATGCTTGCCAACAAATAAAAAACATGCTCCGGCTTGTTAGGGAGTCAAGACACGATAAGCTTCCTTTTGTCTATCGGTCTTTGTCCAGCAGGCAAAAGGAGCACTTTTTTGTTGCCGGTTTATCGGGCGGCACCCGGTCTGGCCGACCATGCACGCCACAGTCCTTCTGCCGAATACAACGCGAGTGCGGCCCAGATCATCGCAAACCCAACTAGGCGTGGACCGCCAAAGGGTTCGTGATACAGCCACACACCCAGCAGCAGTTGCAGCGTCGGTCCGATGTACTGCAACAGTCCGAGCAACGACAGTGGAATGCGGCGTGCACCGGCAGCGAACATTAACAGCGGTATC
>DASYKE010000158.1:0-9286 GCA_035995725.1 Burkholderiaceae bacterium
GATTAAGAGCGGCGATTAATCGACCGGCGCCAGATTCAAGTTCAATTGGGAGCGGACCGCATCTTCATTTTCCGGTTTTGGATTGTTGCGCGCAAATTCAATCCGGTCCAGATAGTCGCGTGAAACGTCTCCGGTGACGTAGACGCCGTCGAAACACGACGCCTCGAAATTTTTCAATGCAGGATTGGCGTCCGAAATCGAGCGCTTCAATGCATCCAGGTCCTGATACACCAATGCATCCGCCGTGATTTCACGGCACACTTCTTCATCGGTACGGCCGGAAGCAATCAATTCGCCGCGGGTGGGCATGTCGATGCCATAGACGTTCGGATATTTCACCGGTGGCGCGGCGGATGCGAAAATCACGCGCCTGGCGCCCGAGTCACGCGCCATCTGCACGATTTCCCGGCTGGTGGTGCCGCGCACGATCGAATCGTCCACCAGCAGCACGCTCTTGCCTTTGAATTCCGATCCGATCGCATTCAGCTTCTGGCGCACCGACTTGCGGCGAATCGCCTGTCCCGGCATCAGGAAGGTGCGGCCGATATAGCGGTTCTTGATAAAGCCTTCGCGGTACTGGAGATTGAGTTTAAGCGCCAATTCCATTGCGGATGGGCGGGAAGAATCCGGAATCGGCATCACCACATCGATATCGCCGGCGGAAATTTCCCGCTTGATTTTTTCCGCCAGGTATTCGCCCATTTTGAGCCGGGTCGCGTAGACCGACGCGCCGTCCATGATCGAATCGGGACGGGCCAGATAGACATATTCAAATGCACAAGGATTGAGAGTCGGGTTTTCTGCGCACTGCTGGTTGTACAGCTTGCCGTCGAAATCGATGAAAATCGCTTCGCCCGGTATCACGTCGCGCAGGAAGCGGAAGCCCAGGCCTTCCAGGGCGACCGATTCGCTGGCCAGCACATATTCCGGCCCTTTTTCGGTATCGTTGAATCCGATGCACAAAGGCCGGATCCCGAACGGATCGCGAAATGCAAGCAAGCCATGCCCGGCAATCTGCGCCACGACCGCATAGGAACCGCGCACCCGATTGTGCAATGCCGATACCGCCCCGAACAGGGCCGACGGATCGAGCGAATAACCGCTGGTCGCTTCCTCGATTTCATGCGCAAGTACATTCAACAGCACTTCCGAATCGGAATCGGTATTGATGTGGCGGCGATCATTCTTGAACATCTCGATTTTGAGCTGCTCCCAATTGGTCAGATTGCCGTTATGCGCGAGCGCGATGCCGAATGGCGCATTCACGTAAAAAGGCTGTGCCTCTTCGGCGCTGGACGAACCTGCCGTCGGGTAACGCACCTGCCCGATACCGGAATTGCCCGGCAAGGACCGCATATTGCGCGTGCGGAACACGTCGCGCACCAGGCCGTTGGCCTTGTGCATGAAAAAAGTATTGCCTTGACTGGTTGCGATTCCCGCCGCATCCTGGCCGCGATGCTGCAACAACAGCAATGCATCGTAAATCAGCTGATTAACGGGACTGTGAGAGACGACGCCGACAATGCCACACATGATGGGCTCCTCAACTAAACATAGCAATTACAAAAGGCTGGAGACAAAGTAAAGTTGCGCCCGTTCGGGTATCTTCATCGACGCTTGACTCTGTCCTGCAATACAAAATGTTGTGGACAGAGTAATGCTGCGTTTAACTCTGTCTCGCAATCCTTCTAATTTGTTGGGGACAGAGCCCCTTCCAGGGATCGAGATAACTCGGCGTGCTGCGGGGCCTTACAAACTCTGTCCCGCAATAATTAAAATAATTAAAAATGTATAACATGCCGCGCAAAATCGCCCGGCAGGAAAGGCTTCACGGTACGCGCCGCGGCTTCCGCCAGCGGACTCAGCACCGCTTCTTTCCAGAAAGGCCGAAGGGGAATCGCAGTCGTGCCGCACAACAATACTGCTGTCAATACAATCACCAGGCCGCGCGCTAGGCCGAACAACCCGCCCAGACCACGGTCGGCTAAGGTAAATCCGCCTGCCTTGACCAGCCCTTCGACGGCCCTGGTCAACAACATCATCAGAAACCAGACACCGACGAACAATGTAACAAAAGCGACAATCAACCGCGTCAGCGATCCGGGAATCATGTGCGGCAGCATTTTAGCCATTGCTTCACCATAGGCATTGGCTACCACGAAAGCAGCTATCCAGCCTGCCAGCGACAACATCTCTTTCATCAGTCCGCGCAAGGTGCTGATCACAATCGAGCAAACCAGCACGAACAGCACCAGATAATCGAACACCGTCATGTGCCGCTCGCCAGACCGTGATGCATTTGGCTCAAGCCGGCACCAGTTTGCCATTCAGTCCCAGCTTATCGATCTTGGCACGTACCCTGTCAGCCTCATCCTTGCTGGCAAACGGGCCGACACGGATGCGGATGCGCTCTCCGGTTCGAGTCGCAACCTTTTGCGTATAGGATTTGATACCAGCGCTTTTCAGCTTGCCCTGCAATTGGTTCACTTTGGCTTGCGACGCGAGCGCAGCAACCTGAATCACGTACTTGCCCGACTTTTGCTGGGCGACTGCTTTAACCTTGTCCGCCTTGGCATCCGGTTTTGCTTCGCTTGCATGAACACGGGCCGCGTTGACTGTTTTTTCAGCCGGCTGCGACTGGACAAGCTTGCCGGACTCCGGCTTCGGTGCTTGTTTTGGTTCATGCGCTGAATCCGGCATGGCACCGGCATTGACCGCGGACTGCAGGCTTGCATTCGGTTTTGCAGGGACGACCGGTGCAGCCAGCAATTCAGTCACGTTGCTGCGTTTATCCGGACCAGCCTCAGGACCAGCCGATGCGGATACCGTGGACCCGACCGCAGAAGGTATTTCTTGAAGGCTGCTGCCGGCCGGTGGCAGCTTGTCCTTGGACGGGATTTGAATCGTGATATCGTTGGCCAGCGGCTTCGGTTCGGAATCGAGAATCATCGGCAATCCGATGATGGCGGCCAGTACCAGCGCAATTGCGCCAATCAGGCGCCGGCGCGCGCGTTTCTTCTCCGGCAGGACGGGATCGACCGCCTCATTGGCTTGGGCACCCTGTCTGCGCCTGCCGCGGCCACGCACCTGGTTCGACTCCTCTTCGGCGCGAGTGTAAAATTCGCTGTCGCCGGAAGCCGATTCCTGCTTGTTTTTACGGAACAGTGAGAACAAACCCATGCGATAAATTATCAATCCGTCAGTAATGTGCCGACTCTAGGAGTTCAGGAGTTCCATCGCGCCAGCGACGGTCAGGAACGATCCGAAAACCGCAATTCTATCATTCTCCCCCGCTCGGCTTCGCGCATTCAAGAAAGCATTTGCAGGAGAGTCGAAAACTTGGATGGTGCATTCCGCATTCGGTTCATTTTGGGGTGCAATACCGGCATCCAGCAGTTTTTGCCTGAGTTGCGCCGCAGTCGCCGCCCGCGGCAATGGCAAATCCGTCACACACCAATGGTCGACGCGGCCTTTCAGATGCGCGATCACGCCATCGATGTCCTTGTCGCGCATCGCGCCGAATACCGCGTAGGTATACCGGTAAAAACCCATGTTTTCAAGATTCTGCGCAAGCGTCGCGGCCGCATGCGGATTGTGCGCGACATCCAGAATGACAGTCGGCCGCCCCGGCAATACCTGGAACCGTGCAGGCAAATCGATCATGACCAGGCCGTTGCGCACTTCCTGCGCACTGACCGGCAGGCGCTGGCGCAAGACTTCGAGCGCTGCCAGAGCCGCCGATGCATTCAACAATTGATTGGCGCCCCGCAAGCTCGGATAACCGAGCGAAGTGCGGCGCTGGCTCCGGCCTCCGTAATTCCACTGCTGCTTGTCGCCTGCATAATTGAAATCACGGCCCAGCAGCCATAGATCGGCGCCGATCGCTTGCGCATGTTCGATCAATGATTTCGGCGCTACCGGGTCGCCACATATGGCTGGCCTGCCGGAACGGAAAATGCCGGCTTTTTCGAAACCGATTTCCTCGCGTGTATTGCCCAGATAATCTGTGTGGTCGATGTCGACGCTGGTCACGATTGCCACATCGGCATCGATTGCATTGACCGCGTCGAGCCGGCCGCCCAGACCGACCTCGAGCACCACCGCATCGAGTTTGGCTTCGGCAAACAAGCGCAGAATAGCCAGCGTGGTAAATTCAAAATAGGTCAGCGATATGTCGCCGCGCCTGGCTTCGACAGCCGCGAAACTGGCGATCAGCGCGTCGTCGGACACCGCCTCGCCGGCGATCCGCGCACGCTCGTTGAAATGCAGCAGATGCGGCGATGTGTACAGCCCGACCCGATATCCGGCGTGCTGCAAAATCGATTCGAGCATTGCGCAGGTTGATCCTTTGCCATTGGTTCCGCCAACGGTAATGACCGGACAATCGAAATGAATGCCAAGCTTCTGCCTGACTTGCGAAACACGTTCCAGACCCATGTCGATCGCTTTAGGATGCAGCGATTCGAGCACGGACAGCCAGTCAGCCAATGTAGTCGGATTTTGCATTGCGTAAAATAGATGGGGGCTGCATTGAAAATAAAAAGCCCGGACCAGGTCCGGGCTTGTCGCCAAGATAATCGCATGATATTCCCATGATATGGGCATCCTGCAATCGCTCTGGCTCCTCGATAATCCTGCGAAGCCTTATGCCAACACTTCTACCGCCTGGTTTTGCAACAGCGCCAGCAAACGGGCTATTTCTTCGCGCATCTTGCGGCGGTCAACGATCATGTCGACAGCCCCTTTCTGCACCAGGAATTCGGCGCGCTGAAAACCTTCCGGCAGCTTTTCGCGCACGGTATTTTCAATCACGCGCGGTCCGGCAAAGCCGATCAACGCCTTCGGCTCGGCGATCACCACGTCGCCCATAAAGGCAAACGATGCCGATACGCCGCCCATCGTCGGATCGGTCAACACGGAAATGAACGGCAATTTTTTTTCGGACAGCTTGGTCAGCATCGCAGTCGTCTTTGCCATTTGCATCAATGACAACAGGCCTTCCTGCATCCGCGCTCCGCCGGTAGCCGTGACACAGATAAACGGCACTTTTTGCTCCAGCGCGGTTTGCACGCCGCGAACGAACCGCTCGCCGACTACCGAGCCCATCGAACCGCCCATGAACTCGAATTCAAAGCACGCCACTACCACCGGCAGTGTCATGATCGCGCCGCCCTGCACCACCATTGCGTCGGTTTCTCCGGTCGCTTCCATTGCGGCCTTCAGGCGGTCCGGATATTTCTGGCTGTCCTTGAATTTGAGCGTATCGATCGGCAACGTATCCTGACCTATTTCGTAACGTCCCTCGGCATCGAGCAACGCATCCAGCCGAGCCCGGGCGCGAATGCGCATATGATGGTTGCATTTAGGACAGACGTGAATATTGGATTCGAGGTCGGTGCGGTACAGCACCGCTTCGCACGATGGACATTTGACCCACAGACCTTCCGGTACCGACTTGCGGGTGGTGGAATCGGAACGTTGAATACGCGGAGGAAGCAGTTTTTCTAGCCAGCTCATGGTCACCCTCTTTCAGTTTTTATGCATGCCGATTTTTTTACTTGCCGCATTGTACCGCTCGTATTGCGTTACGCCAACTTGTCGATAGAACCATATTGCAGTTCTATCAATATATATTCTGATGTCCCGACAAACGATATCAATTATTCATCCAATGCCTTGCGAACCCCTTTGATAAATGTTTGCACCGCCTCCACAGCCTTGGCACGCGGCGTGTTTTCCAGTTCCTGGATGATACGACTGCCGATCACGACCGCATCGGATACCGACGCCACCACCTTTGCAGTTGCCGCATCGCGAATACCGAAGCCGACGCCGATCGGCAATTTCACATGCTTTCGAATCGCGGCAATCCGTCGCGCTACCTCCTGGGTATCGATGTTCGCTGCGCCGGTCACGCCTTTTAACGATACATAATAACTGAAGCCGCTGCCGACCTTTGCGACTTGCGCGATACGCTCTTCGGTCGAGGTCGGAGCCAGCAGGAAGATCGGATCCATTCCGGCAGCTTGCATCGTCAGCGCGAATACTTCGCACTCTTCAGGCGGATAGTCAACCACGATCGTGCCATCGACTCCGGCTTCTTTGGCCGCATGAATGAAAGCCTGCTGGCCCATGTGTTCAATCGGATTGGCATAACCCATCAGCACCACCGGCGTTGCGTTATTTGTCTTGCGAAATTCGCGCACGAAGCCGAGCACATCCTTGATGCCGACACCGTACTTGAGCGCTCTTTCACATGCGCGCTGAATCACCGGCCCTTCCGCCATCGGATCGGAAAACGGCACGCCCAATTCGATTATGTCCGCTCCGCCCGCAACCAGCGCATGCATTAACGGCACAGTCAGTTCTGGCGCCGGGTCGCCTGCAGTGATAAATGGGATGAGGCCTTTTTTATTTTGTGCCGCCAAAGCGGCGAATGTAGACTGAATTCGGGACATTATGCGATTCTATATTTTTGATGCTGTCCGATGAAATCGGAATCCGGCGGCCTTGTACCCGTTGTACCATGTATAACGGCGGCGGACCGGCATGCTGGTTGTTGTTATGATTTTACAGTGTGCCAGGCACCTGCCTGACACAAACTCCCAAAATTAAAATTTACATGTTGGGGATAGAATCCCTTCCAGGGATAGACATAATTCGGCGCTTTCGCGCCTTGTAAACTCTGTCCCGCAATCTGCAATATTTAAGATTCTTTATCCCGCAATTTTCTGCTCTAATTAGTTGGGGACAGAGTCCCTTCCAGGGATCGAGATAACTCGGCGCGCTGCAGCGCCTTGTAAACTCTGTCCCGCAATTTCTTTAAAATTTCTTTTTCATTCGTTCTCGTTCTGCTACGGTATGCATGTCCTTGTCGCCACGTCCGGACAGATTTACCAGGATAATTTTATCCTTGGGTAAAGTCGCTGCGAACTTGGCGGCATAGGCTAATCCATGGCTCGACTCGAGTGCGGGGATGATGCCTTCGATACGGCAGCAGTTGTGAAACGCCTCGACCGCTTCGTCATCGGTAATCGACACATATTGCGCACGCCCCGAATCCTTCAGCCATGCATGCTCGGGACCGACGCCGGGGTAATCAAGGCCGGCCGATACCGAATGGGTTTCGATGATCTGGCCGTTCGCGTCCTGCAGCAGGTAGGTGCGATTGCCATGCAATACGCCCGGCGAGCCGGCCAGCAGCGATGCAGAATGCTTGCCGCTCTCCAGGCCTTCTCCGGCCGCTTCGACGCCGATCAACTGCACGTCGGTGAGGTCGATATATGGATAAAAAATGCCCATCGCATTCGAGCCGCCGCCGATGCAGGCCATCACGTAATCCGGCTGGCGTCCGGTCATCTCGGGCATCTGCACCTTGCATTCTTCACCGATGACCGATTGAAAATCGCGCACCATCATCGGATAGGGATGCGGGCCTGCAACGGTGCCGATGATGTAAAACGTGTTTTCAACATTGGTGACCCAGTCGCGCATCGCTTCATTGAGCGCGTCCTTGAGCGTCTTCGATCCGGATTCGACCGGCACCACCTTCGCGCCGAGCAGTTCCATGCGGTAGACATTCTGTACCTGGCGCTTGACGTCCTCGCTACCCATGTACACCACGCACTCCAGGCCGAAGCGCGCGCAGATTGTCGCGGTTGCGACGCCATGCTGACCGGCGCCGGTTTCGGCGATCACGCGCGGCTTGCCCATGCGTTTGGCGAGCAGCGCCTGCCCGATCACGTTGTTGATCTTGTGCGCGCCGGTGTGGTTGAGATCCTCGCGCTTGAAATAGATTTGTGCGCCGCCCATCATTTCGGACCAGCGCTTGGCATGGTAAATCGGGCTGGGGCGGCCGACGAAATGCTTCAGCTCGCTATGGAACTCAGCCAGAAAATCCGGATCGTTCTTGTAATGCGCGTAGGCTTGTTTCAGTTCGGTGAGCGCATGGGTCAGCGTCTCCGACACGAAGCTGCCGCCATAGGTGCCGAAGTGGCCTTTGGCATCCGGCAGGTTGTAGCGGGCGGCCTGATGCAGCGCCGCGGTGGTCATTGCCTGGCGCTCGCTGTAATTCTCGAGCACGTTCAGTTCTTTCATGGATATTCTCTTTGCTGTTCTGTCTATCGGCCACTGCCGTCCGCCAAATGCACCGCATCGACGAATGCATGCATTTTGGCGGCGTCCTTGATGCCCTTGCCCAGTTCAATGCCGCTGCTGACATCGACTGCGTAAGGGCGTACGCGGACCACCGCGTCAGCCACGTTTTGCACGCTCAAGCCACCACTTAAAACGACCCGAGACGCGAGTTCTTTTGGAATGAGAGACCAATCAAAAACCTTTCCGGCGCCGCCGTAACGATCGCTCCAGGTGTCCAGCAGCAATCCGGCGAACAGCGAGCTGGCGGCACGATAATCCTGGTCGCATTTTAACAAATCGGCGGCCGCCATATCCGGCTTTACTCTTAGCGCGCGGAGGAAGGGGCGGTTTGCAGCCTTTGCCGCTGCACAACACTGCTCCAGCGTTTCATCTCCATGAAATTGCAGATGCGAAACAGGCGCTTGCGCAACGGCGGCGGCAACCTGCTCCGGCGTCGCGTTGACGAACAATCCTACCGTGCAAACGAATGGCGGCACCGCAGACAATAGCCGTGCCGCAACGTCCGGCGCTATATACCGGGGACTGTCTTTGTAGAGCACAAAACCAAGCGCATCGGCACCCGCCGCGACAGCGGTTTGCACGTCCTCGATGCGGGTCAAGCCGCACAGTTTGATTCGGGTACGATGAGCCATAGCGACAAATTATACTTTCTGAAAAATGTTTTTAGCCAGTCCACGGCAATAGCTGTGTTTTTTCCTGCGGCAAACACCATTTGTCATCGTAATCGATCTTGGCCAGATACAGGCCATCAGGCATGAAGGTCGGTGCCGTGCGGTTTCGATCCTTGCCTTCCAGCACATCGTTCAACCATTCAGGCGCGTGAGTGCCGTTGCCGACATAGACGAGCGAACCCACGATATTGCGCACCATGTGATGCAGGAAAGCGTTGGCATGCAAGGTAAACACAATGATGTCGCCGCGCCGCTCAATGCGGATGTCATGCATCGTCCTGACAGGCGATTTTGCCTGGCATTCGGCCGATCGGAATGCGGAAAAATCATGCGTGCCCGCCAGATACCGGGCGGCGGCGCGCATCGGCTCAAGGGCAAGCGGACGGAATACCCAACCGGCCTTGCCCAGCAACAGCGGCGAGCGAATCGGATGGTTATGCAGCACGTAATGATAAGTG
>DASYKE010000159.1:0-22476 GCA_035995725.1 Burkholderiaceae bacterium
GTGATGAAGAACTCTCACGGCTTTGAAGCAAGAACCCTTACCTTGCACAGATTGCCTTGACATTTTTACCGGACTAATTCACGAGAACAGGTCAGCGAGATTAAGGGGCTCGAACCCCTGAAAATGGGAAAAGCTGAGAGGGAAGGTGGGATGCGCGAGTGAAATAAAAACGGGGAGCATGCCCAACGCTGACACCACTGTCCGACCTTCGCACGCCGGACATCAGCCCCTCGGCTTTATAGCGATATAAGCCTACACCGTACTGCATGCTCCCAAGCGAATTATAGACTGAGGCAGCGACGCTTTGTAGATCGATGTGGAAGTAAATTCATCGAGCAGTTCGACAGGTTCGAAACAGATCGAATAAAATGAACAGACGGGCCAAATCAGAGTGGAAATCAACAAGCTAACCGCTCTGCGCCGGAATTTCCGGATGAAGGGGAGATGCGCCGTAGAACCTTGCGGGTGCGGAAGAGAGAACCGCCGAAATTAACCAACATAGGCGTTACTTCCGGGATGAACCAGGTATAACTCGGCATAGCCCGGTGTTGTTGATATGCCTGCTCATCACGGTAAACTTCGTAAAGCAAAAAGTGCGTAGCGTCCTCGCGATCCTGACATACCTCAAACGTGATGCATCCTTCCTCAAGGGTGCGCGAATTATGTGCATGGCGCGCAAGGGCTTCAATAAATCGGTCAACCGCATCGGGCACTACTGAAAACTCTGCTACGACCACATATTCCATCAAGTTCTCCAAAGGTACTAATTCGCCCACGACCTGCATCATGGTCGTGCCTGGCTTTATGCGAATCAGGGAGCCGGTATCATTCGTTCGTCGACCAGTCTTTGCAACTGTCGCGGGAACATTTCGTAGGTATCGACCACCTCGGTCCAGCCCGCCTTCTGCGCCTTCGTGTTCGCCGACATCTGATCCCATTCCGCATTGAAAATATAGGTTTCCGCGGCCTTGAAAACAGTCAGATCCTGTAGCCGGTGAGGAATGAGCTTATGCTCGGCTACGATTTCATCCCACAGCGGCTGCTTGTCCGCCATGAAATCCGAAAGACTCATCGGAATCACGTCGCCGATTTCCATGCCGAACCATTCTGCGATGACAGGCCATGCGTAACGCCAGCGAACATAATCGCCATTGGTGAGATTGAAGACTTGATTGGCCGCTTGCGGGGCGGTCGCCGCCCATACCATCCCTTTTGCAAGGTGTGCCGCTTCCGTGCATTGATAAAGCGCGTCATATGCATTCCGCTTTCCCGGAAAATGTAGCGGCAGGCCTAATCGCTTCATAACGGTCGCATACAAGGCGATTGCGTTCATCGGACTGAGATTGCTACTTTCCGTATAACCCCAGATTCCATGCGGGCGCAACGCACTCCACGTCCATGAATTATCTTGCTGCTTTCTGGTCAACCATTTCTGCTGCTCAAAATAAAATGCCGCCTGAGGATGACGCGGCTGATCTTCGCGCGCAGGCGTCCGGTACGGGCCGACATGGCTGCCATACCATTTGCTACCCTGCATCAGCTGCACATGCCTCAGGCCCGGTGCGACCGCTTCGATTGCCTCGATCAGATTGCGCAACATTGTCAGGTTGAGTGCGGTCTCCTGGGCCGAGTCGTTTGGCCGTGCCAGATACGCTGTATAAAAGACATGCGTAATATCAACAGCGTCCGACAATGCATCGCGACAGGCCTGCGCATCGAGCAGATCCACTGACAAATGGCGGCCAGTTGCAAAATGCCGTTCCGCGCGTCGCGCAACGCTGATCGCCTCCCAGTCCGTCCTTCCTCCGAGGTGCTCGATCAGCGCGCGTCCGACAACGCCAGTCGCGCCAGCCACCAGTGCAACATTTTTCATCCGTTATTCCTTAAAGTACGCCTTCAGGCTTGGCTCGAACTGCGTTCGGCAATACCGCATTGGCTTTTCCTCTGTACATCGAAAGGACGATAATCCCACACAACACAATACATCCTGAGAGAAAGAGCATGCCGGCACTGAATGAACCGGTGGCATCCTTGATGTAGCCGACCACGTACGGGCCGGAAAATCCACCAAGATTTCCAATCGAGTTGATCGCCGCTATACCGACCGCAGCCCCCGCACCGGACAGAAACGATGTCGGGAGCGCCCAGAAGGTGGCCATCGCCGAAAACACGCCGACCGCCGCGATCACCAGAACCACCATGGACATCGCCGGACCGGTAATCCAAGCGCTCAGTGCCAGACCGAATCCGGCAAGGAAGCAGGCGCCGGCAACATGCCACGGACGCTCTCCGGTGCGATCGGAGTGACGCGACCAGTAGACCATTCCAAGCGCCGCCGCGCAATATGGGATTGCTGTGACGAAGCCGACTACGCTATTGCTCAGGCCGAATCCTTTTACAATCTGTGGCAGCCAAAGGATGATGCCGTACAGGCCGCTAATGATGCCAACATAGGCAATGCCGAACGCGTAGATACGCTTGTCCAGCATCGCAGCGCCGAATGACGACAATGTGTGGCTGTTTTCTTCCTTGGTTTCGCGAGCCATTTCGCCGAGCAGCCAGGATCGTTCCTCATCGGCTAACCATGTCGCGTCTTTTGGACCGTCCGGAAGAAATTTCAGCACCACGAAACCCAGCAGAATGGATGGTATGCCTTCGATGATGAACATGCTTTGCCACCCATGCAAACCGAGCCATCCTTCAAGATTCAGCAGCAGACCGGAGACCGGTGAGCCGATAATAATCGCGATGGGAGTCGCAACCAGGAACAGCCCAAACACTTTGGCGCGCCGTTTTTCTGGGAACCAGTATGTCAGATAATAGATAATGCCCGGGAAAAATCCGGCTTCGGCAACGCCAAGAAAAAATCGGAGAATGTAGAAACTTTGCTCATTCCACACGAATGCCATCAGCGATGAAACCATACCCCAGCTGATCATGATGCGTGCAATCCACCTTCGGGCACCAAACTTATGCAGCATTAGGTTACTCGGTATTTCGAATATAAAATATCCAAGAAAGAAAATGCCGGCGCCGATCGCATACATTGTCGCACTAAAACCCAGATTCTTGTTCATCTGGATCGCAGCGATACCTACGTTGATACGGTCCAGATAGGCGGCCATAAAGCATAAAATCAGAAATGGCAAAAGTCGCTTGCTTACCTTTGCCATCGTTCGTACTTCAACTTGATCCATACTTATCTCCAGTTGGCGGTTTGAACTACTGACCGCTTTTTTATTTATTAAAAAATTCAATATGCTGCGTACACTGCGAGGTTGACTATACTTCGCCAATTTCAATCAAGTCATACTTCATTTCATTGCGGCACTCCAAACTGATACTGATTGCAACGGTAAAATTTCTATTGAATGAGTTGCACAGTATGTCGTTTTGAAGCAATCAGTACAGATGAATCTTCACGCGGCAATACAAGTAAAAATCCTAGTGCAATTTCAAATAGCGAGGCAGGAAAAGCGCCAAATCCGGAAACACAATAACCAACAATCCTGTTACCAAAAGACCGCCAAGAAACCACAAGGTCCAGTAGACTGTGGACTCGATTGGACTATTGGTTATTCGGCATGCCACCATTAGGTTGAGTCCTAGTGGCGGAATAACACACCCAATCGCCACCATCAAAGTCATATATATTCCAAACCAAACAACGTCCCAGCCAAATGCTGTGCAGATTGGTAAAAGAATCGGAACCATAATGACGAATACTGGCAAGCCTTCCAGGAAGCACCCCAATACAATGAGCAGCGCGGTTATGAGCGCCAAAACGCCATATTGCCCGAGTCCTGATCCAACGATCTTGGCAGCGATAGGTTCGACCACGCCCAGCGTGCTTATTGACCATGCAAAAAGACCTGCTAGCGCAAGTACTAACAGAATTACACCGGATAACTCGGCAGAGTCACGTAATGTTTTCATCACGTCGCGGAAGGTAAGTGTTCGGTAAACAAACATCCCGATAAATATGCCGTATGCCGCTATAACCACTCCCGCTTCGGTTGCAGTGAATATTCCAAAGCGCAGGCCACCAAGCACAATGACCTTGGCGAGCAATACCCAGAACGCGTCACCGAAACTTTTCCAGAATGGCGGCCGTTCCGCCTTGATAGATGTGCCGCCAAGGTTATGTTTTCGGCTTAAGTACCACGCCGGCAGCATGAGTGAGAGACCCGCTATGGTGCCGGGTATAAGGCCGGCAGCGAACAACGAAGTAACCGTCGCTGCCGGCACCATCAAGCTATACACCACGAGTGATATGGAAGGCGGGATGAGAATATCTGTAGATGCCGCCGCACCAACGACACTGGCAATAAACGGTCTTGGATATCCGGCCCTGACCATGCTCGATGTCATTACCCCTGCCACCGCAGCCGCAATGGCAGCGCCGGAACCGGAGATGCCGCCCATCATCATCGCGACGAAAATTGCGATCAATGCGAGTGCGCCGCGCCCTTGGCCGAAGATCGCGGTGCCAAAAACGACAAGGCGTTTTGCCATCCCCGACCGGTCGAATATGAAACCGGCGAAAATAAACATGGGAATCGCGAGCAAAGGGTACTTGGAAACACCGGAGTAAATCGTCACTGCGATTGATGAAATCCCCAGGTTCCCGACCAAGATCGCAATAGCGCTAGACAGTCCCAGGGAAACAGCAATCGGTATTCCGGAAAACAGGAGCAGAAAGAAACTTCCGATTAATAAAAAGCCAGCCATTTAATTTCGCTCCCTAAAACTTTCGACAATACTTTGGCAGGTCCGAAAGACCATCAATGCGCTTAGCAGAGGCAACCACACGGTATATATCCATTGCGGCAGGTACAAGGCCGGGGTCGTCACTTCATATCGATAGTCGTTGAAGGCCGTTATCGCTCCGAGCACGCAGACCGCTACAAAGAACAGCGCGATCATGATCTGAGTTACCCGGTGGCCGTGGATTCGCCCGTTGGGGGATAGTTTATTTACGAGATATTCGATGCGAAGGTGAGCATTGCGAACCAGGGCAGCCGATGAGCCGATGAACGTGAGTAAAACCAGAAGGGCGCCCGAGACTTCCTCCGTAAAAGCGAAGGAAGCACTGCTGAAATAGCGCACCAGGACATTTATGAAGGTGATGATTGCAAGGGCTGCCAATATGGCCACGCCTGCAACATCCTCCAGGATAATTGGCTTGCTGTTGGCGTGTTCATCTTCATCACCATCGTCATTAACATTGGCGACGCTGTCGGCAGTACGCTGTTTTTCCACAATTATATTCATAAGAATCTTTGAAATTTCCTGGTGCGCCGTAAGTGTCGGCTGAACCCGTTATTGCGCTTTTCCTGCAGCTTCAGCCTTTTTTACAAGATCTCCGCCGATGATCTTTGACCATTTGTCGTAGACGCCGCGCTCTTTTTGTTTGAAGCTTTCAATTTGGACAGCCGAGAGCCGGGTAATCGTCACGCCGGAATCGACCAGATTTTTTACAATCGCACTGTTCGGAGATGTCCCCTCGCGCGCCTGCAATACCTGCTCACGCGCCGCTTGCAGGCCAGCTTGTCTGACGGCTTTCCGGTCAGCCTCTGTCCAGCTATTCCAGGCCTCTTTATTAACCGCAAAAATAAGCGGGTCATATACGTGACCCCAAATCGTGATGTGCTTCTGACCTAGCGATGGCATCCGGGCTATTGAAATCAGCTCCAAAGGATTTTCTTGTCCATCCAATGCACCTGTTGCAAGCGAAACCTGCAGATCCGACCAGCTCATCTGTGTCGGGTTAGCACCAAGAGCGACGAATGAATCGATGATGGTCGGGGAGGCAGAAATCCTGATTTTCAGGCTGCGCAAATCGTCCGGCTTGACGATGGGATGTTTTGAATTGGAGAGTTCTCTGTAACCATTCTCGCCCCAGGCGATAGGAACTACATCTTTGGCGCTAATCAGCCGAAACAGCTCGGTGCCGATTTCGCCCTGAAGAATTGTGTCTACGGCTTTATAGTCGGGCATCAAAAATGGCACGGAAAACAAATTCAGTTCTTTGATTTGCGACGTCCAGTTCTGCGCGGTACCGATCGCCAGATCGATAGAGCCTTGCCTGAGCGCGCTGAATTCTTTTGTGTTGTCTCCCCCAGTCAGGGAACCACCGTTGTAAATCTTGATCTTTATTCGGCCCTGGGTATCCTTGTTGATCAGCTCAGCCCACCGTTCAGCGCTCTTGCCCCAGGAAAAAGGTGCAGCCAGGACGGAGGATAATCGGTACTCCGCTTTGTACGTTTCCGCGAAACCAGCTTGGGTGAGTGTCATAAGTGCCAGCGCGCTGACCATCTTGATCAAACAGTTTTTCATTACAGTCTCCTTATTGTTTTAAATTTGTGCATTAATCGATAGCATTAAAGCGCGGCGTCCACTGGCCGCTGCTCGGCAGACATATCGTTCAATCCCGTGTTAAAAATCTTCAGGCGAATATCCTCCCTGTGTACCCTATGCTTCACCTCGTCTATGGTAGGTAAGTCGATACGTCGAAATTTTTACTTCTTCAATGCCACTGACTTTGAGGGTGATGGATTGCTGAAGCTGTTGCGCCAGGAGCAAAGCAGCTTCTGTTGTCCCGGTTTCTACAAGCAGAATCCAGGTAACCTGATCGTCGGTTTTCTTGCGTAGTTTTTTCTCAGAGGTATTGACGTTCGTTGCATCTCCATCTGTTTCCAATAACTTTATTTGGGCGACAGAAGGCAATTTTGTGAGGCTGTTCAGGTCTTCATCGATAATCCGCTGGAGGCCTGATGCAGCATCTTGGGCATTTTGCCGAACTTGAACGCACGCCAGCGCCCCGCCAATACCGTATCCGGCACTGAAAGCTACCCGACATACGCAACGCGTCATGTCGATAAGTGCAGGCATCATCTTCTGTGACCAGGCAGAGGGTGAATTCATGCTATCGAGATAGGCGCCCGAACTACCGGTTTCGATGCTATCGATCTCATATAAAGTGAAGTAACGATGCGTCCCGGAATCCGCGACATATCGCCGTCCAGTACGAAAGCCGGGGTGACCAAGCCGCTGAGGAAAATGCTCGGCCAGATACCACTCGTCATAATCGGCATGCCGGCCATCGGCGACATTGTTCCAGATGCAAATTGCAGCTTTGGTCATTTTTTATTCCCGCAGATAAGGTCCCGGCGCACTCGATTACGCATGTTTGATGCTATGGAGCGGAATGATTTTCTGCTCGTCCAGTTGCGTAAAAAGCCGCAGAAACATTTCTTCACTATCTATAACGTCACCGAAACCGGCTTGCCGTATTTTTGTGGTCGACGACATGACATCCCACTCCGCGGCGAATGCATAATCACCAAAATCCCAAGCGGCAAGCTCCGCAAACGAATGCAATTTCAGCCCGTACTTCCGCACCATCTGTTCCCAAAGTTCAGACTTATCCGACATGAACTCCTTGAGAGAGATGGTCTGAGGAGCTGCATACTCCATTCCAAAGTGCGCCGCGAATTTCGGCCAAAGGTCCTTCCATCGGAAGAAATCCCCGTTAGTGGCATTGAACGCTTCGTTGTCGCCGCGAGTCGTTCCGGCCGCCCACACCATTGCGCGCGCAAAATGTTCCGCATCGGTGACTTGATATAAGGCGTCATATGCGCGAGCCTTCCCTGGAAACCGCAACGGCAAGCCAAGCTCTTTTGAAATCGAGGCATACATCGCGATCACCGTAAGCAGATTCATTGGCGTGCCGGGCGAATATCCGCAGAGGGTATGCGGGCGAAGTTCCGTCCAACTCCATGAATTGCCTTTTTGGACTGCTTTCAGATAGTCCGCCTGGTCGAAATAAAAATTCGGCGGCATATGCCGCGGATCGCTTTCTTTTGCAGGAGTTTTTGCAGGTCCTAGATGAAATCCATATGTTTTTCCACCTGTGACCAAGACACATTTTTTAAGGGTCGGGATTTGGTTAACCGCATCCATAAAATTGGCGAACATTTCCCGATTTGGTTTGGTCGCTGCAATCCAGTTGGTGGCTGGTAAATAGGCTGCATAAAAGACATGGGTTATGCCTCTGACGTTTCTGATCGCTTCTAAACAGATGTCCCTGTCAAGCAAATCAACAGCGAGAAATTCCAGGCCTGCGGTGCTTCTCGCCGAAGGTACGCTTCGGCTTAATCCAACAACGTCCCATCCGCTTTTGGAGAGCTCCGAGACCAGGTAGCGTCCGATGACGCCTGACGCACCTGCTACCAACGCTTTTTTCATGCTGTTTCCTGATCGTTGACAGCCAATGTCGCTGTTCGTCCTAACGCTGAGAGCGCACGCTGACGTAACTCCATCATGCTGGCCTGATGTGTGAGCGCATTCGGATCGATCTGAATTTCAATCAGCGAGGGTTTTCCCATATTCATGCAGCGCTCCAGCGCGGGAATGAAATCGTCGGTTTTGGTAACCAGTTCGCCATGTGCACCAAATGCTCGCGCATATGCGGCGAAATCCGGATTGACTAAATCGGTACCCCATACTCGCTCTGGGAAATTACGTTCCTGATGAAGACGGATTGTTCCGTACATTCCATTGTTGACGACGATGAAAATGACATTCGCCTGATATTGGCAGGCGGTTGCCAATTCCTGTCCGTTCATGAGGAAACAGCCGTCGCCGCTAAACGAAATCACGACGCGCTGCGGGTAGGCCAATTTTGCGGCTACTGCCGATGGCACTCCATAGCCCATCGAACCATTCTTAGGCGCCAACTGCGTGCCGAGTCCGGTGTAACGGTAAAACCGATGCACCCAGGCCGAATAATTACCGGCGCCATTCGTGATAATCGTATCTGCCGGAACCAATCCTTCGAGGCTTCGTATAATCTGTGCCACCTGCACCGGGCCTACGTTCGACTGGGGGAGAGTCCATTTCTCGTAGTCGCTCCGCGCGTCAGTTGTCCAGTCTCGCCACGCCGTACCGTCGACGACCTTGTCGCGAATCGCCCTGGAGAACTGCGGCATTCCCGAATTGATCAACAATTCCGCCTGGAAGACCTTGCCCAGTTCATCGGCGCCGGCGTGGACATGGATTAGCTGCTGTACAGGGCATGGTGCCGTGACCAAGGTATAACCATTGGTGGTCATTTCATCCAGTCGTGCTCCAATCACCAGCAGCACGTCGGCGCCTTTTACCCTCTGCGCCAACTTGGGATTGATGCCGATGCCAATGTCGCCGACGTAGCATGGATGACGATTGTCGAACAAATCCTGGGATCGGAACGCGCACGCTACCGGCAATGACGAACGCTCTGCAAATTGCCGGACTGTTCCGCATCCCTCGGTAGTCCAGCCACTGCCTCCTAATATCAACAATGGTTGCTTGGCTGCGCCAAGCATTTCCAGCATCTGTTCGATATCTTCGACTGATGCACTCGCTTGGACAGCTTTGTATGCGGACGGCCGCGCCGCATTCATGACTTCCTCAGTCAGCATATCTTCCGGTAACGCCAGGACCACGGGACCCGGCCGGCCGGAAGTCGCAATCTGAAACGCATGGCTGATAAATTCCGGTACACGGTCGGCACGGTCGATCTGGGCTACCCATTTCGCCATTGGACCAAACATCCGGCGATAGTCAATTTCCTGGAACGCTTCACGCTCGACAAAATCGTTACCGACCTGTCCAATGAACAGGATCAGCGGCGTCGAATCCTGATAAGCAGTATGCACCGCGATGCTCGCATTGGTCGCGCCCGGACCACGCGTGACAAAACAGATTCCTGGCTTTCCGGTTAACTTGCCGTGTGCCTCGGCCATATAACAGGCGCCACCCTCCTGGCGGCAAACTACCAGTTCGAGCTGATCACGCACGTCATAGAGTGCGTCCAGGACCGCCAGGTAGCTTTCTCCCGGTACGCAAAATGCCCTTTCTACCCCATGCGTCTGCAGTGCCTCGACAAGTAACTGAGCTCCTGTAGTCATTGTTCAGGCTCCCGATGCAACATAGGAAGTCTTAAGGACGGTAAAAAACTCCGCCGCATATTTACCTTGCTCGCGTGGGCCATAGCTTGACGCCTTACGTCCACCGAACGGCACATGGAAATCAACCCCGGCAGTCGCCAAATTGATCATCACCATTCCGGCCTGTGCATGTCTTTTAAAATGCGATGCATGTTTCAGCGACGTGGTAGCTATCCCGGCGGTCAAGCCAAATGGCGTATCGTTTGCGACGGCCAGGGCCTCGTCGTAATCGTCCACCTGAATCACGCTCGCCACCGGCCCGAAGATTTCTTCGCGGTTGATTTTCATCGACGGCGTCGTATTCAAAAACAAGGCCGGCGACATGAAGTATCCCTGGGTCTCGCGTGTCAGTCGCTCACCGCCGAAGCGCAGTACCGCCCCTTCGCTTACGCCGTCTCTGATATAAGCAAGATTGCTTTCCAGTTGCGATTCATCGACGACCGGGCCAATGTTGGTCCCCGCATCGAGCGCATGGCCAACTCGCAGCTTGGCAAGTTTTTGTGACAGGGCATCGACGAATCGATCATGGATTCCCTTCGTCACGATGAACCGGCTGGCTGCCGTGCAGCGTTGACCGGTACTGAAATAGGCGCTTTGCAGCGATGCATCCACCGCAAGATCCAGGTCGGCATCGTCCAATACCACCTGTGGATTTTTTCCGCCCATTTCGAGCTGGACCTTGCCCAGCCGAGCACCGACTATTTTCGCGACGCCTTCGCCCACTGTCTGCGAGCCGGTAAACGTGATCGCGTGGACGTCCTGCGATGTGGCAAGCGCCTCGCCGACGACGGAACCGCGCCCCATCACCAGGTTGAACACTCCTACAGGCAAACCGCTACGTGAAAGGATGTCGGCCAGGATCCATGCCGAGCCTGGCGTCAGATCGGCAGGCTTGAACACAACGCAGTTTCCATAAGCTAAAGCTGGGGCGATTTTCCAGGCCGGAATCGCGATTGGATAGTTCCAGGGCGTGATGATGCCGATTACACCGACGGGCTCACGGGTAATTTCCACGGTGATCGATTCGCGAACGGAAGGAACGATTTCTCCGGCAATGCGCATTGTTTCAGCAGCAAAGAATTTGAAGATATTTCCGGCGCGGATAACTTCCTGTACCCCCTCGTTCAAGGTCTTACCCTCTTCACGCGACAGCAGCGTGCCTATTTCTTGAGAGCGGGCGAGGATCTCGGCGCCAATCTTTTCCAGGACAACGCTTCTGGCGCTCGAACTGGTAACGGACCAGTTTGGGAATGCCGCATTGGCTGCTTCTATCGCTGCCTCGACCATAGATCGGTCCGCCTGTGCATATTCACCGAGTATGTCGCTGATATCCGATGGATTACGATTTGGGCGATAAGCATTTGCGGCAAGCCATTTACCATTGACGTAGTTATTAAATTTTTTCACAAATATTCCTGGTTGAACAGATAGGCGATAGCGCTTTGCGAAGATCAGCGCTCGAATGGTTTAGATGTCCCGTCGGCTTCAAAGAAAAGATTCGGCTTCAAGAAGAAGCTGATGTTGATGCATCCATTCGGTGAGCGCGCGATATGTCGGCTCCCAGTCGGCCTGGCCACATAATTGCCAGCAGTTACCTCGCCTTCCTCATCGACCAGGCTGCCTTCAAGAATGTAGGTCTGCTCTAGTTCCGCGTGCTCGTGATAGGGCAATTGCGAGCCTGGCGCCCACCGGAACAAACCGGTAAAGAGGCCAGTCGTCTTGTCCTCATAAAGCAGTTTGAATTCAACACCCGCATGTCGTGTCGGCTTCCAGGGAATATCCTCGGTGATGACAACGATCGAACGAAGTGCCGGATCGATAGACACGGCGGTCGCGTGCGACGGCGAAATGGGATCATTCATTTAAAGACTCCTAGGTTAAGAACTCAGAACGCCGGTATTTCCGTTTTTCCAGGGGTGGGAATCATGATCGATGACCAGGCCAAGCCTGCAGTTACCGTTACCGGGATGTGCTCATTAGATTGGCGGAATGGTTGGACGGCATTATTACGTGCATGGTTTGCGGAAGCAATGACGACGCCGCATATCAGCTATGCAGAAAGCAGCATGTCTAATAGTCTGAGGAGACTGGTGGGACTTGACGGAAGCTTGGGATACTGGGCAGGTACACCGGCATTGGACAGCGCCACTGCCAGTTCTTAGCCTATCCGTGCGGAGGAACTGCCCGGACTTGTTAGGGATTTTGGAGCAGGTTTTCAGACGAGCGTTGCATCGCCCCATTGCCCGCTTTCGACCAAGCGCGCTATTTCCTGTCGAATGGTTTGTGTCACTTGCCTTTGTCCGGCAATCGGTGGCCGGTTACGTGGCAATATGATCGCGACATCGCGTATCACATCCGGCATGACCAATGGGGCCGCCTTCAACACACCGCGCCTGACTTCATCTTGAACGGACGCCAGCGGCAAAATGGTGCAACCGCAGCCCTCCGCAACGAGCTGTTTAGTAATATAGATGGACGCATCACATTCCATGCTGATCTGGAGCGATTTTGAAAAACGCGCGACGAGCGATTCTGCGAGTACCCGCAGACCATGTGGTTGACTCGGGAGCACCATTGGCACCTCAGATAACTGCTCTACCGGGAAGACATTGTCGTGCAGGGGAAAACCTGGTGGCGTAACAAAACTAAGCCTTTCCCGAAGCACTACATCCACGCCGAGCGCCAAATGATTTTCAGGCAGGTACACGATCGCGGCATCAACTTCGCCGGTAGCAATCCAATCCTGAATATGGCCACCCAAACCTTCGCGAAAGCGTATCTGGATGCCAGGATAATCGGCTTTCAGCTTTTTGGCGACTGATCCGAATACAATCCGCGCGATCGACGGCTGTGCCGCGATAATGATGCTCGAAGGCCCTTGGCGAACCGCCTCGGACATATTGGAAGTAGCTGACTGTAATAGCTCCACAATATCGGCAGCATATTTCGCGAGACGATGACCGTTCTCGGTCAATATGACGCCGCGTCCGCTGCGGTGAAACAGTCGCGTATTCAGCTCGTTTTCGAGCGCAGTAATTCTCCGGCTAAGCACGGACTGCGACATGACCAGATCAAGCGAAGCACGGGAGTAATTCCCGGTATTGGCAACACGCAAAAATAACGCCAGATCATCCGAATTCATTTATGGGCGGCCTTTCGCAGCATTTGTTAATCGAAGCAGCATAGATTAATCATCGATAAGGCAGCTGTGATTCGAGAGCACACCTGTAGTCGAGGACTGTTTCATTGAAAACCGCCTTCAATTCCGTTATAAAGGCCCCAATATTACAAGGTTAACAGAAGTGGTTTCAGAATTCGAACAGCCAGATAAGCAGGAGCTTGCTTCACAAGCTCGCCCACAAGGCAGAACACAGGGCAATACCCGATCAGCCACACTCCACATAAGTCTGCTGGACCGATGAATATTTGATGTATTGATAGACACTTAATCTCGACGTTTGGCCCAATGCTCTGATTGATTTTGACGGGGTAGGGGAGGGTCCAACTACAACCCATAAGAAACGGCAAGCGGACCCGATAAACGTCTGCTATATGCGGCGAAAGCTGCCGGTTAGGTTTGGCGGCCGACATGCGGCAGCCGGCCAGGAACGGACATCCATAACGGTAGCCTAGCCTTTGTTAAAATGGGTGCATTGCACCAGTTACCATAAATAGTACAAAAGTCATCATGACCTGCTCCCCAATTTAGTCCGCAATCGACATAGAGTCTGCGGTTAATACAGTTCTACGCAATGCAAGGCCAAAAGATAAGCCATACAGCTTGCCAGACGGTGGAAGCATGTATCTGGAAGTGATGCCGACCGGAGCTAAGAAGTGGCGATTCAGCTAATCCATCCTTCGGAGGTAGGTCATCATGGACCAAAAAGACAAAGCCGAACTGTTTAAAAAACTTCACACGAGCGACGATATCTTTCTGATGCCGAATGCCTGGAACGCGGGCAGCGCCTGTCTGTTGGCGGCTGCGGGATTTTCCTCTATCGCGACGACCAGCGCCGGCATCGCTTACTCGTCGGGCCAGCCGGATTACGAAGCAAAAGTCAGCCGCGATGAGATGCTCGAAGCTGTCCGCTTAATTGCGGACTCGGTGGATATTCCGGTGAGCGCCGACCTCGAGGCTGGTTACGGCGAATCGCCGGAACAGGTTGGAGAGACCATCAGACTCGCTGTCGAGGCCGGCGTAATCGGGGCAAATATCGAAGACTATCTCGGCGACGCGCAGTCGCCACTCTACGAAAAAGCAGTGGCGGTCGATCGTGTAAAAGCTGCGCGCAAAGCAGCCGACGGCAGCGGTATTCCCTTTACGCTGACGGCGCGCACCGACTGCTTCATGGTCCAGATGTCCAACCCGTTTGCAGAAGCGGTCGAGCGCGCGAACCTGTTTCGCGAGGCCGGAGCGGATTGCCTATTCATCCCCGGAGCGAAGGATATCGCAACCATTGCAGCGCTGGTGCGTGAAATCGACGGCCCGCTCACCGTCGTCATGGGGTTCTCGGGACCCTCGATGACGGTCGCAGACCTGAAAGCAATCGGTGTAAGGCGAATCAGCATTGGCGGAAGCCTCGCCAGGGCCACATTCGGCCTGATCCGCCGGGCCGCTCAGGAAATGCGCGAGCATGGGACGTTTTCGTTCGCAAATGAACAGATCCCCGACCCGGAACTGCGCAAATTTTTCGCTTCGCAATTCAAGAAGTGAGGTCCCGATCGGCGCTTGACCCTCCAAGCGCCTGCTTCAGCCGAGGAATTGCCTGATTTTCGCGTTCATCCATAGTGCCGCCGGCTTGTCCGCGGCACTGGCCATCAGGTGTCCCCAGTCCGACTCTACCTTGTGAAACTCGCAACGCGGGATATGGCTCGCTGCGGCTTGCGCCGATTCGATCGGGTTATAGAGGTCCAGCGTCGGCGCGATGATCAGGGTATCGGCGCTGATCGACTCTAACGCACGCATCGTATTTCCGCCGAAGCCGGGGCCGGATCCGACATCATGGCCATCGTATGCCCACGACTGGTAAATCCAGTCGATCGGATCGAAACCCTGTTCCTGCCACCATGCGGTTCGCTTGCCTATCCATGCCTGCACATCGGCCACCCCTGGAAACTCCCGGTCGACCTGCGCCGGGGTACGCATCGCCAGCAGCTGCATGATCGGTATCCATGTATCCCATATGTCCTTTGGATAGGCAGCCCCGCCGGCCTGATCACCCAATCGGCCGATCAGGCCCTGGCGTGCCGCCTGGTTGACGGCGGCTGCCCACGGCGCGGTTTTCGCCATCGGCGTCAGCGCGACAATTTTCCGCGCGGCGTCAGGATACTCGACGCCCCATTGCAATGCCTGCATGCCACCCATCGACGCACCGATGATCAAGGCCAGCTCCTCGATGCCCAATTTTTCCAAGAGTAACTTCTGGCTGCGCACCATATCCCTGATGGTGAATTTCGGGAAATGCATACCAGGCTGCCGCTGCGAATTGGAAGGCGAAGTCGTCAGTCCGTTGCCGATCGCGTCAATCGCGATGATCCGCATGCGGCGCGGATCGAGCGCCTGATCAGGACCGATCAAAAAATCGAGCCGATGATGCACGCTGCCAATCGCGCACAGCGCGATCGCAACCGGAAGCGTGCGATCGGCCAAGTCGCCGTGCACCGCAAACGAGATGGAAAAATCCTGTATGGCCGCGCCGGATTCCAGCGCAAAATCGCCCAGTCCGATTCGATGGTGCGGTGCGTCAATCCAGCCTAGCTGCAGCGGCGGGTGACCGGTTCGATCGGCCGTGGTTGGTGCGGTGCTTGACAAGGGTAGAGACAAAGGGTAAGTTGGTAGTGTATAGCTAGTGTACCACTAATATTTCAGATCGCGGTCCCTTCTCAACTCGGATTTCATCATGGCAAAACTACTTACACCGCAACAGCTGGACAGCTTCCGCAAGCTTGGCTATGCATCTCCGATCCGGGTCATGTCGGAACAGCAGGCGCTGGCAATAAAAGACCGCCTGGAAGAGTACGAGCGCGAAAGCGGCGGGCCGCTCAAGGGGGCGCTGCGGCACAAGACCCATCTGCTGTTCAGCGGCCTGAACGATCTGGTCAGACAAGAAAAAATCGTCGATGCGATCGAGGACCTGTATGGCGGGAACCTGCTGTGCTGGAACACCAATTTTTTCATCAAGGAAGCGAACGATCCTGCGTTCGTGTCCTGGCATCAGGATTCGACCTACTGGGGACTGTCGCAACCGGACGTAGTGACAGCCTGGGTGGCGCTATCGGAAAGCAATGAGTCGAACGGCGCGATGCAAGTCATGCCCGGCACCCATCTGCTCGACCAGATTCCGCACAAGGATACTTTTTCGAAGGACAACCTGCTGACGCGGGGGCAGGAAATCGCGGTCAAAGTCGATCAGTCCAAAGCCGTGTCGCTTGAATTGCGGCCAGGCGAAATGTCGCTGCACCATGTACGGATCATCCATGGATCGCCGCCCAATTCGTCTCCAAAGAGAAGGATCGGTTTTGCGATCCGCTACATACCCACCTACGTCCGCCAGATCGAAGGCGACGACAGCGCGACCCTGGTGCGGGGCGTCGATACTTTCAACACCTTTGAACACGAACCGAAACCGACGCGGGATTTCGATCCGGCGTTCGTGGCATTGCACAAGGCAATCGCCGAACGCAGCGCGAAGATCCTTTACAAGGGAACCGGGGTCAACAGCTATAACGAGAGCACCAGCAAACTCAGGGATGCTCAAGTATCGTGAATTTTAAAGCGGCGGTACTGAAAACAGCGGGATCGCCGCTGAGCATCGAGCAACTGAAGATCGCCAACCTGGGCGAGTCGGATGTATTGGTCCGGATCAAGGCCACCAGCCTGTGCCACACCGACCTGGAAGCCGTGGAGGGGCAGCTTGCCAGTCCCCTGCCCCTGGTGCCGGGCCACGAGGCGGCCGGCATTGTCGAATGGGTGGGCAAATCGGTGCGCAACAGCGCGGTCGGCGATCATGTGGTCATTTCCTGGAATCCGCATTGCAATCACTGCTTCTACTGCGCCAGACAGCAACCCATCCTGTGCCAGCAATATCGGGACAATGCGTCGCTGTCACTCCATTTCGACGGCAAGGCTCGCCTCTTTTTAAATGATGAGCCGGTACACCAGCTCATGTATGCCGGCACTTTTGCCGAGATGGCGGTCGTGACCGAATCCTGCGCGGTAAAAATTCCCGAGGACATGCCGCTCGATCTGGCCTGCCTGATCGGCTGCGGTGTGATGACCGGCGTAGGCGCCGCGCTGAATATCGCGAAGGTGGAAGCCGGCAGCAGCGCCAGCATTATCGGCTGCGGCGCGGTCGGCCTATCCGCGATCCAGGGAGCCAAACTGGCCGGGGCCGAGAAAATCATCGCGATCGATCGCGACCCGGCGAAGCTGGAGATCGCCCGCAAATTCGGCGCTACGCACACCCTGATCGCGGGCGCGTCATTGATCCCCGAGCATGCCGCCCTCACCTCGGGTCGAGGCGCGGATTATGTGTTCGAAGCCGCCGGCAATCAGGCCGGCTTCCGCGCCAGCGTCGAAATAGTGCGCCCGGGCGGGCAGGTGGTCTGGCTAGGCAAGGTGCCGGTCAACCAGGATGTCGCATTCCGCTGGGGTTCGCTGATGGGCGAAAAGAAAATCGTCCGGTCCAGCTATGGCGGCACGTCACCGGAAAAAGACTTCCCGTTTTTGGTCAAGGCCTATCTCGAAGGCAAGCTTCTTCTGGATGAATATGTGACCGGCCGTATCCGGCTCGACGGCATCAATCTCGGCCTTCAGCGTCTCAAGCAGGGCCTGGAAATCCGGTCGGTAATTGAATTTTAGAGCGCCCGGCAAAATGTCTCTGCCGGCGTTGCCCTTGCAAGATATTAGGTCCCGATAATCTTGCTGACCATCGCATTTGCCCTGGCCTCGCCGACCGTGCCGCCGAATACGATTTCGCCACGCTCGATGACATACACCTTGTCGGCGTAATCCGGTATGTGATATCCGTTCGATTCCGCCATCAGCACCGCACGCCCCAGCTTGCGTATCGAAGCGATTCCCTCGCTGATGGTGGGAATCACTGCCGGCGACAAGCCTTCGAACGGTTCATCCAGCAACAGCAGTTGGGGATCCATCGCCACGGCGCGCGCGATCGACAGCATTTTGCGTTCGCCGCCCGACATATGGGTGCCGCTGCGTTCGCGATAGCGATCAAGCTTCGGAAAAATCTGGTACGCCAGATTGATTCTCTCTTCCGCCGTGCGTTCCGTATGGATGGTGTGGGTAGGCAATGCGATATTTTCCGCAACAGTCAGGTCGCCGAAGACTTCGCTTTCCTCCGGCGAGAATGCAATCCCGCGGCGCGCGATCTGGTGGGTCCTGATGCCGAGGATCGACTGCCCTTTCCAGTTGATATTGCCGGATCTGGGTTTGACATAGCCCATGATGCTGCGGAAGGTAGTGGTCTTTCCCGCGCCGTTGCGCCCGACCAGGCAGACCAGTTCACCGGGTGAAACGGTCAGATTAATGCCGCGCAGGATCGTGCTGTTCTGGATTTCGACGTGGACCGATTGAAGATTTAGCATGATGTTTCAGGCCTTGGCATGGCTGGGAGGCTTCCCAACGATCGTGGCGGCAAGATCGGGGTCGGCAAAGAATTCCTTTGGAGGCAGATCGGCGAGCACGCGGCCTTCGGTCAACGCGACAATCCGTGTCGAGTACTCGGCGATCAGGTCCATGTCATGCTCGACCAGCAGCATGGTTTTAATACCGGCCTTGCGCGCGCCTTCCATCAGGGTATCCATCAGCCCGCGCTTGTCCGACGATGAAATGCCGCTGGTCGGTTCATCCAGCAAAATCACCTGGGGATTCAACGCGAAAGCGCTGGCGATATCGAGCAGCTTCTTCTCCCCCTGCGACAGATAAGAGGCCAGCCAGTCCAACCGGTTTTGCAGGCCGAAGATCCTGGCTACCTGATCGACCCGGTCGCGCACGGTATCGATCGACTGCGCATTGCTCCAGAAATCGAAGTTCCTGTCTTGCTGCGAAATCACCGCCGACGCGATAGCCTCGAACACGGTCAGGTCGGGAAAGACGTGCACCAGCTGAAAAGCCCTTGCCATGCCCAGCTTGGCCAGCCTTACCGGCCCGACGCCGGCAATCGACGTACCGCGGAACAGCACATCGCCATGGGTCGGTTTAAGCAGGCCGGTCAACACGTTGACCAGGGTCGTCTTGCCGGCGCCGTTCGGCCCGACGATGGCGACCACCTCCCCTTCGTTGAACTTCAGGCTGACTTCCTGCAATGCGCGGTAAGCGCCGTAATGCTTGGATACGTTTTGCGTTTCGAGGATGACGCTCATAATCCGGCCTCGCGCTTGGATGGTGCCGCCGGGGCGGATTCAATCTTTCGATCGCGAGCGGGCCTGCCGCGTTTTTCCAGCAAACCCATCAGGCCCCGGGGCAATGCGATCACGATCAGTATCAGGATCACGCCCAGCGCGAAGCGCCAGTACTGGGTGACCGACATCAGCTCATTCTGGAGGCCGATGAAAACAAATGCGCCGAGGAGAGGACCGAAGAAATTCCCGAAACCTCCCAGGATCGTCATGAACACAAGGTTTCCGGAATGCGTCCAGTACGCCAGTTCCGGGTCCGCCAGGCCGACCGGGATCGATAACAAGGCGCCTCCGATCGCGCCGTACACCGCCGAAATCACATATGCGGTCAGGCGGAATAAATACACCCTGACGCCGACATACTCAGCCTTGCGCGGATTATCGCGAATCGCCCGCAGATGCAGGCCGAACGGCGAATGCACAATGCGCCACATCAGAAAGCCGAGCAACAGCAGGATGCCGAGGCTATAGAAGTAGAACGGTCCGGTCAAATAAGCCGTCTTGTCCAGATCGGCGAACTCCATGCCGAGCAGGCTGGGGCGGATGATCGGGATGCCGGAATCGCCCCCGGTCAGGTCATAGAATTTGAACAGGAAGGAATAGAACAGCATGCCGAATGCGAGCGTCAGCATGCCGAAAAAAATCTTTACATAGCGCACGCACAGCATGCCGACCGGAATGCCTATCAGCAGGCTGACGCCTATCGCGGTCAGGATTGCCGTTTCCATGCTTTTGATGCCATACCGGCCGGTCACATAGGCAACTGAATATGCCCCCAGCGCGACGAACAATGCGTGGCCGAACGACATCAGGCCCGTATATCCGAACAGCAGATTGAAGCCGAGCAGGATCACGCCATAGGCGAGCGCCGGCAGCATCAGGACCACATAAAAAGGCGACATTACGAAAGGCGCCGCGATCAAGGCAAGCAACACCAGGGGCAGGATGACTCGATAGCTTCTCATTCAATCGGCTTTCCAAATAATCCGGTGGGTCGAAAAATCAGCACGGCGATCACGATCAGGTAGATCGACAGTATTTCCAGTTCCGCGTAATAGAAGACGGCCAGCGACCGGACCAGTCCGACCACCAATGCGCCGACCAGCGCACCGCGCATGCTGCCCAGTCCCCCGATCACCACCACGGCGAATGCTTCGACCACCAGTTCGACCATCATGTCGAGCGAGGCCGCGGCAGTGGGTACGACCAGCGCGCCGCCGACGGTGCCCAGTACGGTACCCAAGGTAAACACAATCACCGTGATCATTGTGCTGTTGATACCGACCGCCTCGCTCATGCCGCGGTTTTCCGCGGTGGCACGGACCATCCGCCCGAAGTTCGATTTCTGCAGCAGCCAGCCGAGGGCAATCGCGATCGCGATACTGGAGACAATCACCAACACTTTATAAGTGGGAATCGAAGTCGGGCCGATCGTCATCTGGCCATAGGCAAGCGACAGGTTGCCCAGCGTCTTGGGCGTCGCGCCCCAGATAAACCGGTATATATCCTGCGACAAAAGCAGCAGCGCGAAGGTCAGCAGCAATTGGAAGCCTTCCTCGCGCTGGTAGACAAAGCGGAGGATCCGCTCGATGAACGGGCCGACAACGCCGATCAGCAAGCCCGACCCGAGCAGCAGCGGCAGCAAGTAATACGCGGGCACGCCGTGAGCGGTTGCATAGGTTACGGCGGCGACCCCGACATAGGCGCCGAGCGCATAGAACGAACCGCAAGCCAGGTTGACGATTTTCTGGACACCGAACACGAGCTGCAAGCCGCCTGCAACCAGGAATAGCACCGCGGCATGAAAGAGTCCGCTCAACAGGATATCGAGAAGTGTAGACAAAATTTCCCCAAGTGATTTCTTGACTGGCGCAGAGCGACCGGATACGGCTGCGCGGCCGGCCGGCGCCCGCAGCCGTTCGCGACCAAATCCTTACAGCGTGATCTGCGCGGTTTCCAGCCACTTCCAGAAGTCCACCCCGGGCGGCTTCTGCAGTTGATCGGAATATTTTTTGTCGATCACGCCCAGCGTCGGGAAGTCGTATTTATTCTTGTGGGTGGAAAGCCCCTGGTAGAAAGTCTGTTCGGCGATATGGTCGGTACGCATATGGCCCGGACCGCCCAGCGATTCCACTTTGACTCCTTCCATGGAAGCAGCTATCTCTTCCATGCTCGGCCATGCGCCGTTTTTTGCCTTGACTGCCTTTTCGACGCCGGCCTTGTACACCTGCATCGCGAAATAGGCGCGGTCAGCTTCCCAGTGCGGATAATCCTTGTAGCGGTCGGCATACATCGCCACGAATTCCTTCTGGATCGGCGATGCGTTGGGCAGGTCGAAATAAAGCGTGTTGTGGCCGAAGATCATGTTCTCCGGCGTGAACGACTTTTTCAGCAGCGTATGCTGAAAACCCGCGGCCGGAACCACGAATTTTGTATCGCCGGCCATCAGCCCCGCGCCATAAGCGGTCTGCATGAAAACCGGCAGGTCGGCAAACAGCAGGGACGTGAAAATCAGGTCGGGCTTCGCGGCTTTCAACGCGCCGACGTGGGAAGACAGGTCAAGCGTGCCGACCTTCGGCCACTGCTCAGCGACCACCTTGGCCTGGATTCCAAAGCGCTTGAGCAGCGCGAGGAAAGCAGCCCAGTTGTTTCGGCCATAGGAGTAGTCCGGATTGATGCCGGCGATGGTGGCGAATTTACCCTTGAAATGCTTGATCGCCAGCAACGATGCCATCACGGCTTCGCATTCATTGTCGGTCGAGCGAAACAGGTAGCGCGGCTTTGCGATCGTCTCGCGCACGCCATCCTGCGTCGTGCCGTCCCAATAAATGGTGATGGTCTTCAATTCCTCCGCGGAAGGTCCCATCGCAAGGCTTACGCCGGATGAAACGATGCCCTGAACGCAATCGACCTTATCCTGCAGAACCAGCTTGCGCAGGCGCTCGATCGAGTCTTTCGCATTGGTTTCCTCTTCGACGATCAGTTCCACCTTGCGCCCGGCAATGCCGCCGCTTGCATTCATCTTGTCGGCGGCGAACTGGGTACCGCGCAGGCCGCATTCGCC
>DASYKE010000160.1:0-22612 GCA_035995725.1 Burkholderiaceae bacterium
TATTCTACAAAGGCGAAGGTTGCCTGACCTATACCGGCGGGAACGCATTCGGCGGTGGCGAAAACGAACTGATCCGTATCATGGTAGCTTCCAAAGCGACTTGCATGGATAGCTAAAGCCGAGCTGTAACTCCGGCGCGAAAATTCGCGCCGGCTGCCTGTTCGAATCGAACGCACCAGCAGTGCGCTTGTTGATTCATCGGGATATGCCGAGTTGAAAAAATAAACCCGTTGCGAAAAATTGCAGCGGGTTTTTTTACTGCTTGCGTAATGTTGTGACTGAGGTTGTGACTGAGGTCAAAGATGGTGCGAGCGCAGATGCTACGCTTCCTTCGTATATCCGCTTTATTCATACGAGGACAAGTTATGCATCGCGCACCCACTCCCACGCCGGACGACGAACCGCCTCCGGAAGAACATCCAGTTCCGCGAGTGCCATCCCCTGAAGAAGATCCTGTGCCGGACCACAATCCAAGTTAATAACGCGCAATATCAGAGCAACTGCGCATGTATAAATGCACAGAATTGGGGCAAAGGACTGCGGCGTTTTTCAATGTCATGTTGCATTTCCTGTTCCAGAGATCGTTGATTTCAGGAACCGATTCTCATCGCACATCATCAGGTGATTGCCATGTCTCATTGCCGGCTGCATAAAACCAAATAAGGCAATGGACCGGCCGAAAGAAACGGCGGTCACTTCTGCGGTTCGCAAATACAATCGATTTGTCTGGCGAAGATATTTGATGAATTAACAGCCGACAGGTCCGTCTGACGATAAAGCGCGATTTTGAGTTGCCGCAAAAGGGGCACGTCCGTGGCGCAATAAACTTGAGCTAACCTGTTTGCGGCTTTTCTGTTTGAAAAATCTGGTTTTCATACCTGCACAGCAGGATTTTTTGAACAAAAATCTGCTCACAACGATTTTGCCAACGCGCTCACAATCAAACTTATTCATTTATTGCAGGAAGCCAAATGTCAGCCGATCTGAAAAACTATAACCCTCAAGGCAGTGTCGAACTGAATATCAATGATGCATCGGAAATCCGCCACTGGATCCAGCACTGGAACGTGACGGAAACCGAGCTTCGTAAAATAGTGGCCGAAGTCGGCACGGAAGTGGACGCGGTTCGCACAGCGTTGGGGAAGTGAATAGATGGCAGCCGTCACATACACCAAGGAAAACTGGAAGGCCGAAGCGGATATACAGCGATTGCCGGACGGTAAATTCCAGGGAGTTGTATTGATTACCCGCATGGGTGCCCCCCCGATCGACGACGAGCGCCCCCGTACTGTCAACACGGTATCCGAAACGCCGGAAGAAGCGCTGGAAGAAGCGAAAGCATTGGCGCACCGAATACTCGGAGATTTATGAGCACCAGTCGGCTGTCCGCACGGACAGCCGATTGTGCGATCGGTGCGCCGAAGGCTGAATTGTTTTCGAATTGTTCTCGAATTGTTCTTATTATTAGCCGTGCCTGGCTGTCCTCCGTTGCACCAGGCGCAGATACCATAGCAAACCTGCGGCCACCAAGGCCAGGCTTATGCTGTTGCCCAGCCAAAAACCCGCTGCGCCGCGTATCGCTGCAGGAGCCCAGCCGAACGGATCCAGACCGAGCACGTACCCGCCACCCAGGCCAACGCCCCATAACGCGATCGCATAAATCAGCGTCGGCACCACCGCAATCTTGTAAGCTCTCAACACAAAGGCGGCGGTTACCTGAATCGCATCGAATAACTGATAAAACGCAATGAACGGAAAAAGAGGCATGGCGGCGGCAATAATCGCCTCGTTCGGCGTATAGGCATGCACGATGGCATCGCGTGCCAGCCATACGATGAGGCCGATTGCGGTCGCCAGCACTGCCGCCAGCCGAATCCCGGTGTTACCGATGCGGCGGGCGGTTTCCGGTTCGCGTGCGCCAATCGATTGCGCCACCAGCGCGCCGGTTGCACTGGCGATCGACAATGGCAGCATGTATAGCACGGTAGCAAAATTCGATACGATCTGATGCCCTGCCACCGCCGTTTCGCCAAGCCGCGCGATGAATAGCGCCATGAATGTAAATGCGGTCACTTCGATCAAATAGCTCAATCCCATTGGGATACCGAGCTTGAGAAGGGCACGCTGCGTCGGCCATCGCGGGGCAACGAAACCGGTGCCGAACAGGCCGAAGGCACGGTAAAACGGTACGGTGCGCAAAATCGCCCATCCGATCAGCAGCGAAATCCATGCGATCACCGCAGTCGCCATTGCACAGCCCGGGCCGCCGAATGCGGGCAGGCCTGAACCACCGAAGATGAATAGCGCGTTGAGCGGTACTTTCAGCAGCAACGCAGCGATCTGGATCGCCATCACCATTTTAGGTCGCGCCAACGCCATATTGAGTGCGGCGTAAATGCGAAAACCAAGTGTGGCAGGCAATGCAAGCGCGAGAATACGCAGGTAGAGCGTCGCTTTTTCGGCAAGTTCGGGCGACGCATGCGCCACGGAGAGCAGCGGTTGCGGAAACAGCAGCAACAGGCAACCGATGCATGACAGGAAAAGCGCGAGCCAGGTTCCCTGCTTGACTTCAAATCCGATCGCATCGAATCGCCGTGCGCCGAACAATTGCCCGATCACCGGCAAGAGCGCCTGCAGCACACCGACCAACCCGACGAAGATGCTGACGTAGATCGATGCGCCCAGCGCCAGCGCCGCCAGATCGGTTGCCGAAAAGCGCGACGTCATCGCTGTGTCGATCACGCCGTTTGCAATCACAGCCAGTTGCCCGACAAGAATCGGCCATGCGAGGGCGGCAATGCGGACCGCATGACCGCGTGGTCCTTGTCCCGCCATTACTTCACTCGTCGATAAAGGCGGAATCGTTCATCGCGATCGGATGGGCGGCGCCCCTCCCATAACAGCTGCCAGCGGCCATCGAATTCCTGCAAATTCCGTGCGCTGTTTTTTTTGTCGACGCTATCCTGCAACAGCAGAAAGTCACAACCGCCTTCATTGAACGCCGCGAAATCGACGTGGCCGAAATAGGCAAACGACGCACGTTGCGCCGGACCGACATTGGTGTCGACACAATAGCGCACCGGCGGAAGTTTGCTTGCGATTTGCTCAGCCACTCCCGCATAGCTCTTGCCATAATTCAGCCAGGGCAGCCACAGCGTCATCAGCAACAGCCAGCATAGAATTACGCCGCCCGTTGACAGCACCACTGCGCGCCACAATACGGAGGGCCGGCGCGAAACGCGCCAATGAACCAGCATGATCCAGCCGATCGTGGCGGAGGCGGCAATCAGAAGGGCCATCAAATTGAACTCGGGTTTGTATCCCGGTGCAAGCTTGAATGCATTTTTCGCGATTTGGGCCGGCCAACCGGTTTGTTTTGCAATCCAGCCGACCCAGATGAAGGCAGCGCAGGTAGTCAGGGTCATTACCGAGAACCAGTCGACCGCATTGATCGCACCCCGCTTCATGGTCGGCAAGCCGAACGCCGCGAGGATTGCCAGCGGCGGCAACAGAGGCAGCAAAATGCTTTCTTCCAAATGAGGATTGAATATTGCCAGTACGATAAACGCCGCAAAAAAAGTAATCGGCAATACGATATGCAGCGCGTTGAATTGCTTGCGCCACGCATACACCGCCCATCCGGCAAAAGGCCAGGCCGGCCAGGAGAACCAGATACCGTACCTCAGTAAATATATCAGCTTGTCCCAGGACGGCCAGCCGAACTGGCCGCGATTCCATGCCATCCATCCATCCAAAGGCGAGCCGTTGGAAGGATGCGCCAAATGAATTGCCAGCGGCCATGCTGCGGCCACGATCAATGCAACAGGCAGTGCAACCAGGATCAGGCGCAACGCGACCTTCTTTTCCCGCATTGCCGCCAGCACGACCAATCCAAGCCATAGCACCAGCGGAACAGGCCAGCCGCGTGTCAGCACCAGCAAGCCCAGCGTCACGCCGACCATCGATGCGGCCTGCATCGAATATGACTCGAACAAGCGCACGGCCGCATACAAGGCGAAAGCGACCAGTGAAATCTGCAGTGCTTCGGCGCTGGTCTGATGGCTGTGCAACAGCAATCCGAGGCAGCCCAGATAAATCAGCAATGCGCCGTCAGCCAGCGTACGGCCGAAATCCTTCGGCTCGGGCTGGCCGCCGAACGCGAGCCTCAGAGGTTGCGCCTCTGCGCGCCGCCCGAGCAGGTAAGTCGCATACCAGACCGACAGCGAGCCGATCAAAAACACGCCGATCGTGGAGATACGGGCCGCCAGTGCATCGCCCAGCGGTCCGCCGAACAGTTTGATGAAAATTGCGCCGAGCCAGAACGCGAGCGGCCCTTCGTCCGGCATCGGCAAGCCGACGATATGCGGTGACAGCCAGTCGTTCAACCCGCCGTGCGCCATCGTCCACATGATGCCGAAACCCGCCGCATCGTCGGTTTTCCACGGGTCGCGGCGGACCATGCCGGGAAGGATATACAGCAGACACAGCGCAACCAGTCCCCAGCGCGGAAGCGCAAGCGTGGCGGAAGCGGGGAGGCGGACAGGCTTCATGTGGAAGAAGTATTGTGATTTGTAATTGTGTGATTCGGCGTTATTGTGCCGCAAAAGGTTGCGGCGGTGTGGCTCCGTTCGCGCCGCGCTGTTGGGTATGCGCACGGATAAATAAAAAAGGCAGCCGCAGCTGCCTTTTGAAACGAAGCGACAGAATCAGCCTGCAGCTTGTGTCTTGGAACCGCGCGTACCGAACTTCTGGCGGAATTTTTCCACACGGCCGGCGGTATCGACAATCTTGTGCTTCCCGGTGTAGAACGGGTGCGATTCGGACGACACCTCGATCTTAACGAGCGGATAATCCTTGCCCTCGAACTTTATCGTTTCGCGGGTTTGCAAGGTCGAGCGGGTGATGAATTTGAAATCGCAGGATAAATCGTGGAACACGACATCGCGATAATTCGGGTGTATGCCTTCTTTCATGTTTGCCTCAAATAATTTGGTAGCCAATCGCCACTTCGTCGGTCGTCTTGCTTCCTGACCCGATTGCCGATCACTTGCCGGGGGTGATAAAACAAAAATTATACAATAGAATCATGGCTTTGCGCCATTGTTAATGCGTATCTTAATGCGTGTTGCGCGATTGCTGCGCTAATATGGCCACTGTCAAACAAAGGAAAATGCGTGGCAAATGGTATTCAGGGAGGCATGAGCGCATTGTTGCAGACAGTCGAGGTGTGCGGGATTGTCGCTTTCGCATGCTCCGGCTTTATAGAGGCACATCGCAAGCAGATGGACCCGGTGGGCGTATTTACCGTCGCTTTCATTACCGCATTTGGCGGCGGCACCTTGCGCGATCTGTTGCTGGACCGGCGGCCTTTGTTCTGGGTCGAGCATCAGGAATACACCTTGCTGGTGTTCTTGCTGGCGCTGGTTGCGGTTCCCTTTGTCAGCCATCTTCGTTCTTCTGCAGCGGAAAAAACCATCATCGTCGCCGATGCCTTCGGACTTGGCCTGTTCAGCGCGGTCGGGGCATCGCTCGCGCAAGAAGCACGGATGCCGATTTTCGTCAGTGCGATGATGGGCGTGATGACTGGTATTTCCGGGGGGGTGTTGCGGGATGTGCTATGCAACGAGATTCCGCTGGTATTTCGGCGCGGCCAGCTTTATGCCACCTGTTCTTTCGCGGGCTGCTGGGTTTATTTGCTGCTGAACTGGCTACATGCGCCGCAGGCGGTCGCACTTGGTTCAAGCATTTTGCTGACATCGGCGATGCGCCTGCTTGCGGTGCGCTTCGATTTGAGGCTGCCGGGATAGGTTCCAGGCAAAAGGGCGCGCGTGCAGCAACGCCGTTCAGTCAAGAGAAAATCCGTTCGCCCCGAGTAGCCCTTCGGCGTATCGGGGGGTAGCAGAACCAGCATTGCTTCGATACGTTGCGCTACCGAGGACAAGCGGAGGCTTGACTGAACGGCATCAGCGCACCTGCCTTTTACCGTCGTCCGGCAACAGGTTTATGAATTGCCGCGTCGCATCATGTCGAAGAATTCGGCATTATTTTTCGTCGACTTCATCTTGTCGAGGATGAATTCCATTGCTTCGATCTCATCCATACCATACAGCAGCTTGCGCAGCACCCAGATTTTCTGCAACTGGTCGGGTTTGATCAGCAATTCCTCGCGGCGGGTGCCGGACTTGTTCAGGTTGATGGAAGGGTAGACGCGCTTTTCGGCCAGACGGCGCTCGAGATGCACTTCCATGTTGCCGGTACCTTTGAATTCTTCGTAAATCACGTCATCCATGCGACTGCCGGTTTCGATCAGTGCAGTGGCGATGATGGTCAGCGAACCGCCTTCTTCGATGTTGCGTGCCGCACCGAAGAAGCGTTTTGGGCGCTGCAGCGCATTGGCATCGACGCCGCCGGTCAGCACCTTGCCCGATGCCGGGATCACGGTGTTGTACGCGCGCGCCAGGCGGGTGATCGAATCGAGCAGGATGACGACATCCTTTTTCATTTCGACCAGGCGCTTGGCTTTTTCAAGCACCATTTCAGCCACTTGCACGTGACGGGTCGCCGGTTCGTCGAAGGTCGATGCGACGACTTCGCCGCGCACCGAGCGTTGCATCTCCGTCACCTCTTCGGGACGCTCATCGATCAGCAGCACGATGAGCGTCGTGTCCGGATGATTGGTCGTAATCGCGTGCGCAATATGCTGCAGCATTACCGACTTGCCGGACTTGGGCGAAGCGACCAGCAGACCGCGCTGCCCTCTGCCGATTGGCGCAATCATGTCGATGATGCGTCCGGTAATGTTTTCTTCGCCGCGCATTTCGCGTTCAAGAGTCATCACCCGGTTCGGATGCAGCGGGGTCAGGTTCTCAAACAAGATCTTGTGCTTGGAGGCTTCCGGCGATTCGCCGTTGACCTTGTCGACCTTGACCAGTGCAAAGTAGCGTTCGCCGTCTTTCGGGGTACGCACTTCGCCTTCGATCGAATCGCCGGTGTGCAGATTAAATCGCCGGATTTGCGATGGCGAGATATAGATGTCGTCGGTGGACGCCATGTAGCTGGCATCAGGCGAGCGCAGGAATCCAAAGCCGTCGGGCAGGACTTCCAGCGCGCCATCGCCGAAAATTTGTTCGCCTGATTTCGCGCGCTTTTTCAGGATCGCGAACATCAGTTCCTGTTTGCGCAGCCGTGCCGCGTTGTCGATATCGAGACCGATCGCCATTTCCAATAAGGCTGAGACGTGTAACGCCTTGAGTTCAGATAAGTGCATAGTGTGTGTCCCGGGATGGGAAAGTAATAGGTGGGGGAGGGAACTGCGTGGTGTACGTGGTGTATTAACTGGAGAAGCAGCGGTGCGAGCGCACCGCTGCAGCTGATATCAAATGTTGCTGTCGATGAACGAAGTAAGCTGACCTTTGCCCAATGCGCCGACTTTCTGAGCTGCCGCAACGCCGTTTTTAAACAGGATCAGTGTCGGGATGCCGCGAATGCCGAACTTGGCGGGCACAGCCTGATTGGCATCCACGTCCATTTTGGCGATCTGGATCTTGCCATCATACTCTTTGGCGACCTCTTCCAGGATCGGCGCGATCATTTTACAGGGGCCGCACCATTCTGCCCAGAAGTCGACCAGTACCGGCATGTCGGATTTCAGTACGTCCAATTCAAATGACGTGTCGGTGATGTATTTGATGTTTTCGTTCATAGTTTCCTCGTTGTGAGGGGAAAAAAGGGGTCAATTTGCGCCAGTGTGACTTACGATTCCTGCCTGGACCTGTACTGAGCGCTGCCAGGACTGCAATAAGCAGATGGAGGTGCGGTACGCGAATTCAAGGTTTTTGAAAGGTGCGGCAAGAAGTAATGCGGCGGGGATTTGGATAAATCATAACCGATTTTCATAAAAAGTACATGCGAACGCTTAATTTTGATGTCGACTCGCATAAAATGTGTATCTAAACGGGCATTCTGCTGACGTTCAGCCTCATCATCCGGTTGACCGTTACATAGCGGATGGTTGGAACGCTTAATCCCTCGTCCGGCCTTTTCCACCGGGGCGGGGGGCGCAACAACATTCGCTGGCAAGCGAATGCGCGCGCTGCAAGTGAGAACGGACGTAGTTCGCTGTCGCGGACCACGTAAAGATCAATAATGCCATTTTTGAGGCCTCATGCTGCATAGCCCGTTGCTGATCCCGCCATCTGCCGTCTTCTGGCCGCAAGTCGCGCGTGCACTGCTGGGCAGCGAGCTGCTGTTTGCAACGGGTCGCGGGCAGCAGCGGGATTTGTCATCGATCCGCGTGGTGGTGCCGACCTTCGTTCATGCCCAATTGTTGAAGGCGGCATTGGCAGCACAACTGGACGGCGCTTTCATTCCGCCCCGCATCGTCACCTTATCTGCATGGCTCGCACTGCTGCCGCCTGATGCGGCCACAGTACCGGCGGCAGGCGGCAGTCAGCGCCTGATGTCGCTGTATGCGGAGTTGCGCCAGCATGGATGGCTCAAAAAGTTGTTTACCGCCCGCCGCAATACGGATTTGTTGCCGTTGGCACAGACCTTGTTGACGCTATCGGACGAACTGACGCAAAGCCTGTTGCCGGCTATGCGGTCGGCGCCTGAAAGCGTCGAACATCGCTGGCAGGCAGCTCTCGCGCAATTGTCTCCTTCCGCGCGTCATTTGTTGTCCGATGAGGCACAACTGGTCTGGTCGATCTGGAAAAGCCAGCTCGGTGGCAGCGACGCCTGTGTCGTCCGCTTTGCGCAAATGATGCGATTGGCGCAGCGCGCAGAAGAACCGATGATATGGATCGCGCCGGTCGAACCCGATGCTTTTGATCGGGCCTTCCTGGACGCCTACGGCAAGCGCCAGACGGTATTGCCGATCATGCTGGATTGGCGCGCAGCTTCGATCGATGCCATCTATGCGATGGCATGGCCGGAATTGCCAGAAGCAGACGCAAGCGTGCCGGCATCCTTTGCTGCAACCGGCATCACCGCGCCTGCCGGCGTATCGATTTGCGCTGCCGCCAGCCTGGAGGACGAAGCGCTGCGCGGTGCGCAAACCATCATTGACTGGCTGGTGGCGGGAAAGTCGAATATTGCAATCATTGCCCAGGATCGTGCGGTCGCACGCCGCGTGCGTGCGCTGCTGGAACGCGCGCAAGTGTATGTCGCGGACGAAACGGGCTGGAAGCTTTCGACTACGCGAGCAGCTGCCGCTATCGCAGCCTGGTTCGAGGTGGTGGCCTCACGTGCGGAAACGATCGCATTGCTCGATTTGCTGAAATCCCCGTTCCTGTTTACCGAAGTCGCTGATAAATCAGCCCAGGTAATGGCGATAGAGATTGGTCTGCGCAGCGCCAACGTAATGGGAGGATGGGATGCGGTGACGGCAGCGCTGCCGGGAATGCTTGCAGTGCGCGATTGCGTGCTTCGCATGGCAAGACAGGCCGGATTATTCACTGGCCGTAAAACTCTGCCGGAGTGGATCGCGATGACAAACAATGCGCTGCAGGAGCTGGGAATGCTGGGCGCGTTGAAGGACGATGCGGCAGGGCAGCAGGTCATTGCGATGATGGAGGCCATCGAGCAGGACTGCCATTCATTGACTCAGCCATTTTCATTTGCGGAATGGCGCGCCTTCGTCGGTCTGCAATTGGAGGCCACCCCGTTTGTGCCTCCCGGCTCGGACAGGCGGGTCGTGATGCTGCCGTTGAACGGCGCGCGTCTGCGAACTTTCGATGCGGTGCTGATGGTCGGCGCGGATGCCGACCATTTGCCGTCGCGGCCGAATGAAACCTTGTTTTTCGCAAATGCGGTGCGCCGTGAATTGGGATTGGCTACGCGCGAAAGCCGCCAGCGCCAGCAACTGCGCGACTTCACCGAACTGCTGAGTGCCAGCAGCACAGTGGTATTGTGCTGGCAGGCGCACAAGGATGGCGAACCGAATCCGGTCAGTATCTGGATTGAGCGTTTGCAATTGGCTCTGGAAAGATGCGGCGCGGAAAAACTGCGCGCACATCAGGTCCGTATCCTGTCCCGTCGATTGATACCGTCATTGCCGGTCAGGCCGGCACCGGCAGCACCGCAACTGTTGCCTCGCAAATTATCCGCCAGCGGCTACAACAGCCTTGTCGCATGCCCTTATCAATTTTTCGCGACGCGGATGCTGGGTTTATCCGGTCTGGACGAGTTCTCCGAGATGCCGGAAAAGCGCGATTACGGCGACTGGTTGCATCAGATATTAACGATTTATCACGATACCGTCCGCGACCGAAAGACCGGCCTCGACGGCCGCGAAAATCTGTTGAAGGAAGTGTCGGGGAAAATATTCGGCGACGCAATGAAAAAGAATGCGGCAGTGCTTGGTTATTACGCACGCTGGGAAAAAGTGATTCCAGCCTACCTGGCCTGGGCCAATGCGCGTGAGAGCGAAGGCTGGCGCTTTGTCCTCGGCGAGCGATGGTTCGAGAGAACGCTGCAATGGACGGATGGTGCAATCACATTGCATGGTCGCGTCGACCGGATCGATGAGAACGATGCGGGCGAACGTGCGGTGCTCGACTACAAAACCAGACATGTACAAGCGTTGCGCGACAAGCTCAAGGAGGGGGAAGACCATCAACTCGCGTTTTACGGCTTGCTGTCGGACCTGCCCGTCACCGCTGCGCATTATGTCGCCCTGGAAGCGGTGAAAGACAGGACAGGGGACGCCGGGGCAGCGCGCTATGCCGAATGGCAGCATGCTCTGGGTGAACAAATCGTCGCCAACATGCAGGCCATCGCGCAAGGTGCGGCACTTTCCGCCAGCGGCATCGAATTGGTCTGCCGATATTGCGACGTCCGCGGATTGTGCCGCAAGGGTGCCTGGTAATGCCCGGCCCGCAGCCGGCGCCACGCGCGTATGAGGTCAATGGACATGCGACCGATGCGCAGAATTTCACGAATATCGCTTGCGACCCGTTGCGCTCGGTGGCGGTCGAAGCTTGCGCCGGCAGCGGCAAGACATGGCTGCTGGTGGCGCGCGTGCTGCGCCTGTTGCTGTCCGGGGCCGAGCCATCGGAATTGCTGGCAATTACGTTCACGCGCAAGGCTGCGCAGGAAATGCGCGAGCGTCTCATGCTATTGCTGCGCGATATGGCGCTTCTGCCCGACGCGGCTGTTCGCCTGCTGTTGCGGGAACGCGGTGTGGCCGAACAGGACTTGCATCATCTGATGCCTGTGGCACGCGGCTTGTATGAACGCGTGTTGTCCAGCCCGCAAACCCTGTCGATCGACACCTTCCACAGCTGGTTCGCCCGGTTGATCCAGCTTGCGCCGCTCTCGTCCGACGTGCCGCACGGTTATGCGTTGACGGAAGCGACCGGCGAGCTGTTGACCGATGCATACAACAGATTCATGCAGTCGCTCGATGAGGCCAAAAATGATGGCGTGAAGACCGCGTTACTGACATTGTATGAGCTGGTCGGTGACTGGAATACAAAAAAATTGATCGACGCATTCGTCGGCAAGCGGGCCGAATGGTGGGCTGCCACGCAGAATGGTGCACCGCTCGAATGGCTGCATGAAGCCTGTGGCGAGGATGGCGGGTTCGATGCCAGGCTGACCTTGTGGGATGACCAGAAGCTGACCGCCCGCATTCGGAATGTCGCTTGGTTGCTCGGCCAGGGTACGGCCGTCAACAAGAAGCGGGCCGCTGCAATTGAAATGTCGCTGACTGCGGGCGCGGGTCTCGATAATTTCGATGCGTTATGTCACGAGTTCTTCGGCAGCGATGGCGAACTGCGCAAGAATCTTAAAACAAATGATCTCAAAAGGGCAATCGAAAGCAATCTGGGTAGCGATGGCATTGCCGCTTTCGATGATGAGTTTTCGTCCCTCGGCGAATCGCTGAAGCAGCTTTGCAGACGCAGTTTTGAACCGACGGTGCTGGCGTTGAATGATGCATTGTTTACCGTCGGTTCCGCTTACCTGGAACGCTATCAGGCGATCAAGGCGGAGCGGCGCGTATTCGACTTCGCCGATCTCGAATGGCAAGCCTATCGTCTGCTGACCAGCGAGGAACATGCGGCTTACCTGCATAGCCGCCTGGATGCGCGTTACAAGCATATTCTGCTGGATGAATTTCAGGATACCAATCCGCTCCAGTGGAGCATCGTTCGCGCGTGGCTCAATGCCTATGGCGAGGACGCCGGCAGGCCGAGCATATTCATCGTCGGCGATCCGAAGCAGTCGATTTACCGTTTCCGGCGCGCCGAGCCGCGCGTATTTGCGGCCGCAACCGCTCTGCTGGCGGAACAAGGCGCCGACGTTTTGCGCACCAATCAGACACGGCGCAATGCCGGCGCAATCGTCGATGCGCTTAATGCCAGTTTCGGCGCAAACCCGATCTTCGCGCCGCAAACCACGCTTGCCGCACAGCGCGGCGCGGTCTGGCGTTTGCCGCTGATCCGGGCGAACAAAAGCACTCCGGCTGATGCGCCGTTATTGGCGTTGCGCAATCCGTTGACTACGCCACGCGACGAGGAAGAGGATGCACGGCGCCTGGACGAAGGAAAAGCAGTGGCCCGAGCCATCCTGCGCGCAAAGCATGAACTCGGCAGCACGCGCAGTGTGCAGTGGTCGGACGTCATGTTGCTGGTCAAGAAACGTGCGTATCTGACTGCTTATGAAAGCGCGTTGCGCGGGGCCGGCATCCCCTTCGTTTCCGATAAACGGGGCGGCCTGCTGGGATCGCTGGAGGTGGCGGATCTGATCGCGCTGCTGACTTTCCTGATTACCCCGGGCGACAACCGCGCTTTGGCGCATGTGCTGAAATGCCCGATTATCGGTGCCGGCGACGACGATCTGATTGCACTGGCACAGCGCAGCGAAGCCACCTGGTGGCTGCGGATACTTGCCGCCGTTCCCGACATGGCGTCAGAGCCGGTGCAACGTGCTGCGACATTGTTGGGAAAATGGCTGCAAGCGGCGCCCCGCCTGCCGGTGCATGATCTGCTTGACCTTATCCTGCACGAGGGGCAGCTGGTTGCCCGTTATGCGCAGTCTTCGTCGCCGCTGGTGCGCAGCCAGGTGGTTGGCAATATCGAGGCTTTTGTCGAACTTGCATTGAATCTTGATGCCGGACGCTATCCCAGCCTGCCAAAATTCATCGACGCGCTGTCTACGCTGCAAAAAGGAGCGGACAATGATGCGCCCGATGAAGCGAACATCGACGCGGCGATCGATGCGGTACGCATTCTGACGATCCACAGCGCAAAGGGCCTGGAGGCGCCGATCGTGATTTTGCTGGATGCAAACCATAGCGATCCGGCGCGCGACGATATCGGTATCCTGTGCGACTGGCCTCAGGATGCGGATGCGCCGACCCATTTTTCTGCCTTCGGACGTAAAGGCGAACGCGGCGCCGCGCGCGATGCACTGTTTGCCGCTGAGGAAAATTTCAGGATGCAGGAAGACTGGAATTTGTTTTATGTCGCCTGCACGCGGGCGAAAGAATTGTTGATCGTGAGCGGAGTGGCCGGTGCGAAAAATGCGCTGCCCGACGGCGTCATCGAGGCAAGCTGGTATGCACGATTGCAGACCGCGCAGCAGATGGAACCGCTTGATTTGGATGGTGCGCCTGAATTGACCGTTGAAAGCGAATTCAGCCTGGCCATATTCAATCCGCCGGCGCTTGCTCCGGCAGCCGGCGATATCGCAGACAGGCTGCGTACCGATGCAATCGATGAAGGGGTCGCTCTGCATGCATTGCTGGAGAGATTGACGCAGTCGCTTGACTGGCCTGTCATTGTGCCGGACATCGAGTCGATCTCGCGCTGGCTGCCATGCTCCCGTGCGTTGGCTGCCATCGTTCGCGAGCAAGCGCTGACCATACTGTCGCAGCCGCAGCTTGAACGCTTTTACAATCCTGCGCAGTACCGAATGGCGCGCAATGAAATGGATGTCGTCATCGGCGGCGAACTGCTGCGCTTTGACCGCGTGGTCGTGTTCGATGACGTGATCTGGATACTCGACTACAAGCGCAATCTTCTCGATAGCGAGCGCACGATTTATCAGGCCCAGCTGGCGCGGTACGGTGCCGCCGGGCAAGCAGTATTTCCGGGAAAGAATCTGAAAACCGCGTTGATTACCGTTGACGGGCGATTATGGGAGACGGAGTAAAAAAACTCCGTCCAACTTGCATTGAACAGCCTGTAAAACAAGTCAAATACCCGATTCCAGGTGCCATGCAGTGCATCATCGTGCGAATGCGGAAATGAATTTCTACCGGTAAATCGATGGCAGACTTGGCCATGGAACTGCCTTCCGGGTTGATGGAAGTCAATGAGCTCAGCCGACATGTTCATTAATGTTGTTATTAATTCCAAACATGAGCTGACCGTGCAAAGTGCATCTAGTCGACATTACCATGTTCTATCCGGCGGAAACCGGCGGAGTCAGAACCTATCTTACTGCGAAGGCCAATTGGCTCGCCCGACACACTCGCATTCATCACACCGTCGTTGTTCCGGCCTTGCGTGAGGCAAAGGGCAATATGCCGGTACTCGGCGTGCCGAGCGTACCGATCCCATACAGCAACGGTTACCGGATGCCGCTCTCGATGTCGATGGCTGCGTATACGTTGCGGCGTATTCAACCGGATCTGGTCGAAGCAGGCGATCCTTATCAGTTTGCCTGGACCGCGTTGCGCGTGAAGAACGAAATCAATGTCCCTGCCGTGGCCTTCTACCATTCGGATCTGCCTCAATTGGTGGGGCAGCGCTTTGGCCGACGAGCGCAACGTGCAGCGACCAGGTATGTGTCCCATTTATACAGGCAGTTCGATTTGGTGCTGGCGCCCAGCGCATTGATGGCGCAGCGATTGCGCAATATGGGCATTCATCAGGTCCAGCATCAACCGCTGGGTGTGGATACGTCGGTATTTTCCCCGGAACGCGGGAACGATCAATTGCGAGCCCGTCTTGGGCTACCCCAGAATACCCGCCTGCTAATGTACGCGGGGCGTTTCACCAAGGAAAAAAAGCTGCCGGTGCTGATTGAAGCGGTCGAACGGTTGGGCCATCCCTATCACTTGATCATGGTAGGCAGTGGCGGCGAGTTGTCCTCTTCGGCGTACGTTACCTATCTGCCCTTTCAACGTGACGCTTATCAGCTCGCAAGCCTGATAGCAAGTTGCGATTTGCTGGTTCATCCCGGCGATCAGGAGACTTTCGGGCTGGTGGTGCTGGAAGCGATGGCATGTGGCACCCCCGTAGTGGGCATGGCCGCAGGCGGCGTTGCAGAATTGATAGGCAGCGATACCGGATTGCTGGTGACTCCCGGGAGTGCCAGCGCGCTGGCGGAAGGAATCAAGCGAATCTACCGAAGCGACCTGGAATGGATGGGTGCCAACGGGCGGCGCAAGGTGCTGGAAAAATACGACTGGAATATCATTATTCCCCAATTGATGACGCGCTACGCAAGCCTGTTTGCGGTTCATCGGCGGGCCGAACTGGAAGCCGGAGCCGCTTATGCGGTCGACTGAATCACCGCGTGCCCTGTGTGTCTCGGTACACGATGTGGCGCCGCATACCTGGCCGCAATGCGAGCGCTTGCTGCAGGCTATCCGTGCAGTGGCGGACATACCGGTCACTTTGCTGGTAGTGCCCGCATATCATCATCATCCCGTGATCGACGCGGTCGGGTATGACCGCTTGCTGGAACAGCGTCTTTTGCTTGGAGATGAACTGGCATTGCACGGCTATACCCATCTTGACGAGGCAGCAGCGCCGACCTGCTGGCGGGACAAATTCACGCGCCAGGTCTATACGCGAGGCGAAGGCGAGTTTGCGGCGCTCGGCGTAGACGAAGCCCGGCAGCGCCTGGAGTGGGGGCTGGAGTGGTTCGGGCGCCGCAACTGGCCGGTTCACGGGTTTGTCGCACCTGCATGGCTGCTCGGCGACGGCGCGTGGCAGGCTCTGGATGATTTCGCCTTCAAATACACCACGACATTGAGACGGTTTCATCTTTTACCGCAGCGTCAGTCGTTGTTTTCGCCAAGTCTGGTATATAGCGCACGCAACGGCTGGGGCAGGGTGGCGTCGCGCAGAGGTAACTCGATATGCTGCGGCATGCTGCGGGCTGCGCCATTGGTTCGGCTCGGATTGCATCCTAATGATGCGCACTATCCAGGGACCGTGGCGCATTTCCAGAGATTGATTGAAAAGTTGCTGACCACCAGAGAACCAATGACGAAGTCTTCTTTCGCACAAAAGTGGTGTGCGGCTTCAAACCGGCAGATGGCAGGCAGTCGAACATCCTGGAGTTCAACGGCGGCAGAAAAAATGATATCCAGGTAACTTTTTGAGTGCCTGACTGCGCTATTTGCCGATTACCGGCACTTGCCTGTCACTCTGCAACCCGCCCCATGCCATCCACATGAGAGCTGTCTTGAAAAGACATCGCCAAGTCTCTGAATTTGTTGACTGAAATTCGTTTGCACCACTATAGTGGTGAGATGACTTCCGAATTCCACCTACTTTTCGAAAAAATCAACCAGTTGGCTGAGCTGACGCAGTCGCTGCGCCGCGAAAATGCCGATCTGCGCTTGAACACAGCAGCCGTGGTTGCTGAAAATGCAGATCTGTCCAAGCGAATGCAGGAAGCGTATAAACGCATATCCGCGTTATTGGAAAAAATACCGTCGTCTGCGCAAGATGAGGAAACCGCATGATTCAGCTGGATGTGACGATCATGGGACAGTCCTACAAGCTGGCATGCAAGGAAGGCGAAGAAGGAGCTTTGCGGGAAGCGGTTGCCTATTTGGACGACAAGATGTGCGTGATTCGCGACACCGGTAAAATCAAGGGTAACGATCGGATTGCAGTGATGGCCGCACTCGGTATTGCGGCTGAATTGCTGGCCACCAAATCACCGGAAGGTCCGCTATCGGATATGACGATGGCAGAAGTCAAGCAGAAAATTACCGCGATGCATGCTGTGCTGGACATCGCGCTGACGCCGCAGGAAAACCTTTTTTAATTTTTTCTTGATATGTTGGGGGAAGAATAACCTGGCGGGCTGCGGTGCCTGGCAAACTCTGCCCGCATATTTGCCCTATAATTTCAAGATTCTTTGTCCCGCAATAATTAAAATTGTTTGACATGTTTTCCGATTGGAGTAGACTAAAACCTCCTGCCGTGTTCGCGATTGCCATATATTCCTTGAACCATTTATGCGCATCGGTTGCGGAATTTTGTTCGATGGGAGTGAGCGTCGCTAGTCCGACGAACCCGAAGTTGAACTAACTGTGACCACCTTGAACCGTCTTGGTTCGGGATGCCGGCAAAGCGGCACAGGCGGGACTTGATTCGTAAGCGGTTGCATTCTATGCAGCCGCTTTTTTTATGAGCGTTGTGGCGGAGGCGATCCAAAAAAATGCGGTACTGGCTGATGAAATCCGAACCGAACGAAGTCAGTATCGACGATGCGCTCGCAGCGCCGCATCGCACGGTGCCATGGGTCGGCGTGCGCAATTATCAAGCGCGCAATTTCATGCGTGACACGATGCAAATCGGAGATGGGGTGCTGTTTTACCATTCCAGCTGCGCGCAGCCGGGCATCGCCGGATTGGCGGAAGTGTCGAGCATGCCTTATCCGGACGACACGCAGTTCGATCCTCGTGACAAATATTTCGATGCCAAGGCAACGCGTGAAAATCCGCGCTGGATGTTGGTCGATGTGCGCGCGGTCAGGAAAACACCGTTGGTCTCGCTGGCCGAACTGCGCGCGCACCCGGAACTGGCCGACATGGTGATACTCAGGCGCGGCAACCGTCTTTCAATCACGCCGGTGACAGCCGCCGAGTGGCGCTATATCATGCAGCAATTAGTCGGATAATTTCAGAAGCGCCCGGATGTCAACCGGATTCGGACTGATGCCGAATCATCAAACATAGTTTGCGCCGGCTGTCTGGCCTCGACTTATCAAAGAATTGATCGGGCTGTGCGGCGATGGTTTGATTACCTCGTTTATACCTCATTTATCGCTTGATGAGCCGCGGATCGATGCCGGTAATCTGCTTGATCAAAGCCGCGCCATCAGCCATGAGAAAGTTTTTGAAAGCAAGGGCTACCGGAGGCAGTCGCTTGTTCCTGCGATGTACCACGTACCAGTTCAGCATCACCGGAAAACCTTGCACATCGAGGACGACCAGACTGCCCGCCTGCAGTTCGAGGCTGATCGTGTGGGCCGACAGGAAGCTGATACCCATCCCTGCAATGACAGCTTGCTTGATCGTTTCGGTGCTCTTGATTTCCATCGAAATGTTGATGCTTGCGAGACGTCCGGCGAATCCTTCCTCCATCGAATTCCAGGTATCTGACCCTTTTTCGCGTACCACAAAAGGTTCGCGTGCCAGCATGGTCATGGGAATGCGCTTTTTCTTCGCAAGAGGGTGGGTCGGCGCGGCAACGATGACGTAGGGATGAGGCGCAAAGGATTCATTGACCGTGTCCATATTTTGCGGCGGGCGCACCATGATCGCCAGATCGGTCAGGTTATGCTCGAGCTGGCTCAGTAATTCTTCGCGATTATGGACGGCAAGGTTAAGAGTAACGCCCGGGTGGCGACGGGCGAACTCCACCAGCAGTCGCGGGAAGAAATAATCGCCGGCACTGATTACCGCCACATTAAGTTTCCCTCCAGAAACGCCTTTGAAGTGGGTCAACGCTGCTTCCGCTTCCTGGAATTGCTGAATGATTGCCCGGCTGTAGTGAAGCAGTTCAGTTCCTGCCGGCGTCAAATAGATTTTCTTGCCGAGCTGCTCGAACAGCGGTAACCCGACATGCCCCTCGAGCGTCTTGACCTGCGTGGATATCGCCGGCTGGGTCAGGTGCAGTTCCTCCGCCGCACGCGAGAAGCTCAAGTGCCGAGCGACGGTTTCAAATACCTTCAGTTGCCGCAGCGTTGCATTTTTCATTCCGGAGTCTCAAAAGACATATAAGTAGTCGTTAATCATTATGCTTAAAAACTTTAACTATACCTAATAATTTTTTGAGCCTACGATGTATCTGAACTCCAGTGTGTCCGGACAGTCGAATTCTTGCCGCGACAAGTGCAAAATGAAGGAAAGTGCCATGCTTAATTCCGCGACCAATAACCATCCCGCAGCCAGCGCAGTCGACATCGACCGCAATGCCTACAATGCCGCATTTTACGAACTCGGTCTGAGATGGCACTGGGATGCCGATACCTATCAATCCCTGCTGTCCAATGCAGAGGAAAAAGATCGGATTCGAGTTTATCTGGAAACTCAGCAACCGCACTTGCTGAGGGCCTACGATGCCGATTTTCTGATCCAGGCGATACAAACAACGAAAGCACGCTGTTACGACAATATGGCTGCCTGCGGCGCCAAAAATGCAGGCTCCGCCAATTGGGCCGAAATCCAAAGCGTCGAAGTCGGCGCATAAGCGCTGCTTGCTATTTTATAGACAGCATGCAAGATTGCCCGACAAAGGTCGGGTACTGTGCTGATCGAATTTTCCGGAACGGAATTTCCCTTCAAATGGGAATCTGGACTTTTTCAGATATTTCCAGCGTTCTCGTAACTCACCATGATTGGTCTTGAAGCAGTTGGACTGTGTGCCAGGACCAGTAATGCCAGAGACAATAATCATCCCTGCAACGACTGCCTTTAGCCTGCGGAAAGCTGCGGGCCTAAGCACGTCTGCAAAATGCCGATTGTGGCGTACCGATGTATTTTGTCGACTGCGTTTCAGATGTCGCCATAGGTGACATTTATGCCGCTGGCGATGATGACTGCGTCGGAGTTGACTGTGCGCCAAATTAACTTAATCTGCTTGGGTTAAGGAAGAGCCGGAAGAGCCCGGTTGAATAATGATCTGCGGAGGCAATTGTTGCGTTGCAGTATCGGGCTTGAATGAATTGAGTCATCCATGGATAAGCGGGACATTCCCAAGGCGTTCGTTGCAAGAGCGTTGTCGGCAATCCCGGCAGCATTCTGCATTCATTGGTGGTGTCTTCGTCGACCCGGTCCTCCAATCGGTCGATATTCCAAGAATGCTCGTTAAAAAGATGACAAAAAAACTCGAATCTTAACCGCAGTCAAGGAAAACGCGGTAGCGTTCCCGCACCATAAACCGTCTCCGCATCATCAGGGTAATAGCGGCGGCAAAAACCGATAGCATGTTTCGGCGCGAAAAACTTGGGAGTTTGCATGGGTCTGCAATCAGTACTGGTGATCTTCGGCCGTCCGGCGGGCATTCCCGCCATCCGGCGCATCGGTACCGTGACCCTCAAATTAATGGAACACCTCTCGATCATCACTGCCTTGGCTGCGGCATTGGCCGGATATCTGGCCTGCATGATGCTCTTCGATGAGGTTGCGTTCGTATCCTGGATGCAGTCCAATTTGCCGCTTCGCAGCCCGACTGCAGCGGCCCTCGATATACGACTGGATATACCGAGCCTGATCGCGGCTGGCATGATTGTGTTATCAGGAACCTGGATGGCAAAAAGCCGACTCGGAACAAGTGGCACGTTGTTTGCCAATTCCTCCGCAGATGGCGAACGAAACCTGCAAATTCACGATTTGGAAATTTGACTTTAATTAAATTTTTTTGGTCCAAAAAAAACCGCACTTGTTTATTAGGAGTATATTTTAATCTGAAATTTTTGATCGGTTTCAGCTGACATCGTCGGCTGTACAGTACCGGGTATCCGAAAGGCGTCGCAGAGCGCCGGGAGCTACGGTTAGAATCAGTAATCAATACAAAAAGGAGACGACATGAGCAAGGCATTAGTTTGGGAATGCAAGGACGGATTGAAGCGCCTGGTTGCTGGCGCTTTTGCGGTTGCAGCCGTGACGGCAACGCCGGTATTCGCGGCGTGGGAGCCCACCAAGCCGGTAGAATTTGTGGTGCCGGCCGGAACCGGTGGCGGCGCCGATCAGATGGCGCGTCTGCTGCAAGGCATTGTCATCAAACACAATCTGATGAAACAGCCCCTGATCGTGGTCAACAAGTCGGGCGGCGCCGGAGCGGAAGGTTTTCTTGAGATCAAGGGTGCCAAAGGCGATCCGCACAAGATCGTGATCACGCTGTCCAATTTATTTACTACTCCGATGGCAACCGGTGTGCCTTTCAACTGGAAGGACATGACTCCGGTGGCAATGATGGCGCTGGATCAGTTCGTGTTGTGGACCAATGCCGAAGCTCCCTACAAGAATGCCAAAGACTACATGGCCGCAGTCAAGGCGGCCGGCCCCAACAAGATGAAGATGGGCGGTACGGGTTCCAAGCAGGAAGACCAGATCATTACGGTAGGGCTGGAAAAAGCCACAGGCACCAAGTTCATCTATGTTCCGTTCAAGGGAGGCGGTGAAGTGGCGGTGCAACTGGTGGGCAAGCACATTGATTCGAGCGTGAATAATCCGATCGAGGCCGTGGCTCAATGGCGTGCCGGCAAGCTGCGCGCACAGTGTGTGTTCGACAGCAAGCGCATGCCCTACAAAACCAAGATCACCGACACCCAGTCCTGGAACGACATTCCTACCTGCAAGGAAGCCGGATTGCCCACCGAATACTTGATGCTGCGCGGCATTTTCATGCCTGCAGGGGTGAGTAATGACCAGCTCGCGTTCTATGTGGACATGCTGAAAAAGGTGCGTGAAACTCCGGAATGGAAAGACTACATGGAGAAGGGCGCGTTTAACCAGTCGTTCATGACCGGGCCGGAATTCACCAAGTGGCTGGACGGCGCCGAAAACACGCATCGCGAGTTGATGAAAGAAGCCGGGTTCCTGGCGAAATAAGCGCGACATTCCGAGGATGGGCACCGCACGAATGCTGCCGGCAACCCCGGCGGCATTCCACATTCGTCGGTGCCATCCGATCTCCAACATAAAACAAATTTAGCGAGAGCGTTCCTCATGGACCAGAACAAGGAATCCTACGGTGGTCGCCACACGGGTGCTGCCACTTATATAGTGGAGGCGGTGATTGCCTTTATTGTGCTGATGATCGGTGTCGTTGTCATCTATGGCAGTTGGGAGCTGGGTTCAGGTTGGACCAGTGATGGTCCCGGGGCCGGATATTTTCCTTTTTATATCGGTATCGTCCTTTGCATATCCGGTGCCGGAATACTGTACCAGGCGCTGCTGGGCAAAAATAAAAACACCGAGCCGTTCGTCGACGCAGAGCAGCTCAAGCGCGTCATGTCGGTGTTGGTGCCGATCGCCATATACATCTTCGCGGTGCAGTTTCTCGGCCTTTACATCGCGTCCGCCATATACATTGCCCTGTTCATGATCATTCTCGGGAAATTCTCTCCGGCTAAAAGCATCGTTGCCGCATTGTCGGTAGCCATCGTTTTTTTCCTCATGTTCGAGGTATGGTTCAAAGTACCCCTGTACAAGGGAACATTTGACCTGCTGAGCTTCCTCGGCTACTAAATCACGCGCGTCGAACAATTGCCCGACCATGGCCGCCGAATCAAATTGAAAGCGTTGCGGGACAGAGTTAAGCGAAGCGGTACTCTGTCCTCAACATTATAGATCTCAAGGAGTTTTACGCATAATGGAAGAGATTAACTCGCTGTTTCATGGGTTTGCCGT
>DASYKE010000161.1:0-4254 GCA_035995725.1 Burkholderiaceae bacterium
CCTGGTGCAGCGCTTGCAGGAATTGGGTAAAGAAGAACGGGTTGCCCTCGGTGCGTTCCCACACCAGGCGCGTGAGCGGCGCGCACGATACGGTTTCTGCATGCAGCGTGTCGGCCACCAGCCGGTTCAGGTGCGCTGCCGCCAAGGGCGCGAGCCGGATGTCGATCACCGTGGCGCCTTGGGCGCGGATCGCCTCGAGGCTGGTGTTCAGCGGATGCGCCGCGCCTACTTCATTGTCGCGGTAGGCGCCGATCAGCAGCAAATAGCGCGTGTCCGGATGGGTGAGCACGTGCTCGATGAGCGCCAGACTGGCCGCATCGACCCACTGCAGGTCGTCCAGGAACAGCACCAGCGGATGCGCCTGGCTGGTGAAGACTGCGATGAATTGCCGGAACACCATGCGGAACCGGTGTTGCGCCTCGGTCGGCGGCAGCGCCGGGACCGGCGCCTGTTTCCCGATGATCAACTCGACCTGGGGCAGCACATCGACGATGAGCTGGCCATTGACCCCGACCGCTGCCTGGATCTGTTGCCGCCAGCCGGCGATGCGGGCTTCGCTTTCGGCCAGCAGCTGCTGCACCAGTTCCCGAAACGCCTGGGTGATGGTGGCGTACGGAATGTCGCGCTGGTACTGATCGAACTTGCCGGCAATGAAATACCCGCGTTCGCGCACAATCGGCCTTTGCAACTCGTACACCAGCGACGACTTGCCGATTCCCGAATACCCCGACACGGTCACCAACGCTGGCTGGCCGCTGGCCGCCATGCGGTTGAAGGCGTCCAGCAGCGTCGCTATTTCCTGATCGCGTCCGTACAGCTTGTGCGGAATGTGAAAGCGGTCCGATACATCTTCCGTGCCGAGCGGGAAAGACTCGATCCGGCCCGCTGTCTGCCATTGCGCCAGGCAGCGGTCGAGATCGGCTTCCAGCCCGTGCGCGCTTTGGTAGCGGTCTTCCGGCAGCTTGGCCAGCAGCCGCATCACGATATCGGACACCGGTTGCGGCACCTCGGGGGCGATGTCGCGCGGCGGCGGCGGACTGCGCGCGATGTGGCAATGCGTCCATTCCAGGGGATCGCTAGCGGCAAACGGCAATTGGCCGGTCAGCATGCGATAGAACAACACGCCCAACGAGTAGAAATCGGTGCGGTAATCCAGCGGGCGATGCATGCGCCCGGTCTGCTCGGGCGACACGTAAGCCCAATCCCCCGGCAGGTCGTTGCCGGGCACGGCCACTTCCTGCGTCTCGAAGGCGGCCCGGCTCAGATCGAGCAAGCGCAGCTGCTGTTGCTGCATTCCTTGCTGCAGGCACAGCATGAAATTGGCCGGACGGATATCGCGGTGAATGATGTGGGCGGCATGCAAGCCAGCCAGAATGCGGGCCAGTTCACTGCCCAGGCGCAGGCAGGTCGGCACATCCGGGCGGTGCCGGTTCAGAACGGACTCGAGGGGTTCTCCGGCGAGGTCTTCCAGCACCATGGCCGGCCGGCCGTCCTCGTTGACCAATGCGACAGGCTTGATGAGCCCTGGAATATCGTCGGACTGGAGCGCGTCATACTCTCGCTGAAAGCGCGACAATTGCGCCGGAAGGATGTGTTGGGCGTTGGGCACTTTCAACAGCGCCGGGATACCGTCTTTCAAGCATCGAACATGGTAGAGATGGGATCCCGCTGTCGTGCAGGCACAGTCAAGTATTTGATAGCGAGCAATCATGGCTGCGATTCAACTCGTCCGGTTCGCATCCATGTTGAATGAATCCTGTTGGCTTCTGCGTAACCGGTGCGGCCTCCAATCACCCAGTGCCTGGCATGGCTGTGCACTCCCTCCGGTCGCAAGGATCTTGTTGTCGTATCGCATGCGTGGTAATGCGGATCTTGCGATCCGTTATCCGGCTGAGCGTGATTGATGTTAATGAATACTGCTAAGAGGAACCTTTTTATTATTAATGGAAATATGACCTGTTGTTCGAACAAAAGTTCAGCAGTACATCCTTCGAAGCCACTACTCGTGGCAAGCGCAGTGCCGAAAAATGACCGTCACCATCCCGCGTGCTGCCATGTCCGCCATTGCAGCCGCGCCAAACCCCTCCCGCATGTAAACGTGGTTTGCCGGGTAAGCGTTGTCGATATTGTGTTCATGGCTATGGAAAGAATACGACGCCAGGATTGGATGAGACGCAAGAAAGTCCGCCTGCTGGCAGATTCGGTCCGATCGCTCTTTTCGCAATTCGCTAAATAGTCGGGAAAAGAGAGCGCCGGCAAAAGGAGCGGTTTATTGAAGAACCAGGCAAGTATCATGTATTGCCGGCCGAATGTGGATGGGCACGACTACGCTCGTCACACCGACCTTTGATCGCTCGCTATGCCTTGTCGGGAGCTTCTGGTTCATCCGGTTTTGTTTTAGAGTCGACAGCCGGTTCGGATGTTTGAACTGCCTCATTTTCGGATTGCTGCGCGCGTCTGTCCGCCGAGGTGCGAGGCTTGAAACGACGGTCGGCCAGTCGCCGCTCCCTGAACTTGTTCAAGTCGTAACTTGCTGCCTCGTAAGGCGTTTTCGGTCGGGTCATATCCACTTCCTAAATCAGACAATTAATAACAAATACAGCGCGCCATTTTAGGTGGGCGGGATTGTTAAACATTGATTTCACGCAAACTCGCGCCTTGCCAAAGCAACCCAGGTTCGGGAATTGCCAGTCGCCTCCCCGCTTCATTACCGATTGCCGGAATATGAAGGTTTCCCGGGCATTCTCCGATTTGCCCTGCGCAAATTCGAAGCAGGCGCCAATGCTTGCTAGTTCGAAGAAGACGGCGTAACAGGATACGATCTTCCAGCTGTCTTTGATGCTTCCTGTTTTATGCGCATGCGCGAAGGTGGCAGACGGCGAAGCGTCTTGAGAGCATCGATATCCTTGATGCCGATAGCACGCTGCTCAACCGAAATCAGTCCGATTTCATTGAATGCGGAAAGCGTGCGGCTCACTGTTTCCAGTGTCAGGCCCAGATAACTGCCGATTTCATGTCGGGTCATGCGAAGATTAAAGTCCTTGCCCGAATAGCCCATTGCGGAATACCGGTCCGATAACGACACGAGAAATCGGGCAACCCTGGCTTCGGCACTGAGTGAGCCGAGCATGCTGACCATCGCCTGTTCGCGTATCAGTTCCCGGCTCATGACGCTGTAGATTGCAGTCTCCAGCTCGGGATAAATTCTTCCCATTGCGGTAAATTTTCTGAAGGGTATCAAGATGACGTCGCAGCTGGAAAGCGCGACGGTTTCCGACATGTAGTGCCTGTCATGAATGCCGTCTATCCCGAACAAGTCGCCTTTCATCGGGAAGCCGAGCACCTGTTCGTTGCCGGACTCGTCGATCATGACTGTTTTCAGGAAACCGGAATTGACGATATATAGCATTTCGAAAGCCTGGCCGATCGTATGAACACGTTGTCCTGCCTTGAACTGCACATGCTGGAAAAGGAACTCTTCGTCACTGATCGGGGAAATGGCAGAAATACGTAGCAGCTCGCAGACATAGTTCAGATTCGACCACAACTTGCGTTGCGATCCGGATTCGGCGGAAGGATGTATGCCGGTACGTGTGGACACGGAATTCGTTTCGGATATTTGCGCAGGCAACAAGGTTGACTCCCGATTAATTACTGCATCATGATGAATGTATGGATACGTTCTGTTGCGCTCGATTTATATTGTTTCATCGCAATCATAGGAAAGAAGTATGTCAAGACGGAAACGTAATAGCTATCAGCAAGCGCTGAAAATTGCAGTAGGTAAAACATATGCAATATCGGAATTTTCTTACTCGTCAGGAAAGACATTTCTTTTTGCAAACTTCTTGATGCCGATCAATGCCCGGAACAATTTTGTGCCTGTGCAGTGAAGGAGTTGATTGGTTTTCGAAGCGTTCCAGACGCGAGGGGCTCGGCTGAAATCTGCAAAAGGCGATGTCAGGAAATCGAGGCGAGCGGCAGATTCAGCAGCAGGTTCTGCGGCTTGATGCGCAGGATATCGTTGGCGTTCATCGCGCAGGCAAGATAGATCGGACGGCCTGCGATGTCCGGGCGAACCACGGCCGGATCGGCGAAGTCGAGTTGGAATAGCGAGAGGATTCGGCGATTGCGCACCGCATCCAGTTCCTTGCCCTTATACAAATCGTTGAGGATGCCGGTGGCTTCGGCATCCAGCCCGATATGCCAGGCCCAGTGCCGGTCCTCAATGGTACGCAACGGCTTTACCGCGAC
>DASYKE010000162.1:0-4941 GCA_035995725.1 Burkholderiaceae bacterium
TGCGCGTGAGGGCAGAACAAGGTTGCAATAAAGAAATATAATACGTTGTCCGGCATTGTCAAAAACAGTTGCGCGTCGACAGTGATCCCGGCGCAGTCACAGTATCCCGTTCAGCACCCGTTGCTACGGAGATTATTCAGATTCATCATATATCAAGGAAATATTATTGTGAGAACATTAACTCGTACTGCCACATTCTTGTTCGCTGTTTCACTGGTCGCACTGGCGGGTTGCGCATCAACGGAAAAGCAGGACAGCACCGGAGAATATATTGACGATGCCGTCGTCACCGTCAAGGTAAAAACGGCAATGTTCAACGAACCTACACTGAAATCCCGTGACATCAGTGTCGAAACGTTTAAAGGTAAGGTTCAGCTAAGCGGCCTCGTCACTTCGCAGGATGACATCAACAAGGCGGTCCTGATTGCCGGCAATGTCAAGGGTGTCATGTCCGTCAAGAATGACATGCACGTCAAGTAATGGCCGGCATCCGCGCCAAATCAGTGAAAGGCGATAGTATCGTCGCCGGTATCGGATGTGGCATTCAAGTACACATCGCCTGACGACATAACGATATAGTTCTCTCGTCATGCAAAAAGGGACCCGAATCAGGTCCCTTTTTGCATGCGCCTTCTCAATTATGGAGCTTGTCGCGTCCGACAACCGGTGGTCGGCGCCGCAGGAGGTGCCGGTTATCATGTACCATTTGGCCGAAGCAAGCGCCAGGTCAAGGCTTGCGCGAGCAGGCATTTAATTTGTGCATCGCAGTTCTTCAGCACGCCGAGAACTGTTTGCTGCGGGATTCGAATGCGTGCCGCAGGGCGGCGGCTTTGCCGGTCAATTGCGATCGGCGACATGCCGGATCGAATGCGCCGTCGTCAATGCCCTGGATTGCACATTTTGCCGGTCGAACCGGTAATCGCTCGGATATCTATGTCGCCAACCTACGTTCCGCTCATTGTCACGATTGCCATTCAGTCGCTGACTTCCCTTTCGATGGTGGCCGTACCGGTGCTGGCGCCATCCGCCGCAGCCGATATCGGCGTACCGGCGACTTATGTCGGCATCTTTGTCGGACTGATTTATCTGGGTGCCATGTGGACGACGCTGCTGGCCGGCGGTTTCGTCAGGCGTTACGGCGCGATCCGCGTCAGCCAGATCGCGCTGCTCATATGCGCGACCGGATTGTTGTTGCTGGTCGGGGCGTCGCCGTGGTTTCTGGTACCCAGTGCCCTATTGATCGGATTCGGTTACGGGCCGATTACGCCGGCGAGTTCTCATGTACTGATGAAAACCACGCCGCGCGATATGATGGCGTTGATTTTTTCGATCAAGCAGACCGGTGTACCGCTGGGCGGTATGCTTGCCGGTCTGGTGTTGCCGCCGCTGATCGTTACATTCGGCTGGCGCAGCGGCGTGGTGGCCGTTGCGCTGGCTTGCATAGCGGTCGCCTGGTTGGCCGAATCGACCCGACGCCAGCTCGATACCGATCTTCATTCCGAATACGCGCTTTCGCTGCAAAGTATCGGCGAGCCGTTGAAGCTGGTATGGTCGGTGCCAAGCTTGCGTCTGCTCGGCATCAGCTCATTTTTTCTGTCTTCCGTGCAGGTTTGCCTGACTGCTTTTCTGCTCCCTTATCTGACGACGCGCATGAAGCTCCCGCTGATCACGGCAGGCCTGGTCTTCTCGGTCGCACAGGGAGGTGGCGTAGTCGGTAGAATTTTATGGGGCTATCTTGCCGATCGCGTGCTGTCGGCTGCCCTCATGCTAGGCATTCTGGCCGTTACGATGACGGGTACCAGCGTGGCGGCAGCCGTGATCAGTCCCTCTGCCGGGCTACCGGTACTGCTCTGCTTGTTTGCGCTGTATGGCGCTGCGGCAATCGGCTGGAACGGCGTATATCTGGCCGAGGTGGCGCGCCAGGCACCGTCCGGCCATACCAGCACGGCTACCGGCGGCTCGCTGGTAATGACTTTCCTCGGTGCGATGGTCGGTCCGCCGTTTTTCGGCTTGATTGCCGAATGGAGCGGTACCTATACCCTGAGTTTCATCCTGACCGGTTTGCCCGCGGCTGCCTGCGGCATTGCGCTTTTTCGCATGCGCGGCGCATTCGTCAAGCTTGCTTGAGTTCGCACTAATTTTGCATCAGGCGTCAATCCCCACTCGATTTCGAGACCAACGCACCGCGCCGGTATTGTATGCAGCAAGTTCCGGTTTGTTGCAATGTCATCAAACTGACATGGAATTGTCATAATCCGGAAGTAATCCGCAGTTACGCTTTGCCCGTCTCAACAGCAAGGGCGATCAATGCGATTACTGACGATATCTGCAGAAGCAAATCCGAATTTCTCGAAACTTTCGTTAAGCCTGGCCAGCACGCATGAAGAAGTACGCGAGGTGCAACGCCTGCGTTACAAGGTTTTTATCGAAGCGATGGGCTTGCCGAAGCTATCCAACCAGGACGGACTTGATCGGGACGATTTTGACGATTATTGCGATCATCTGATCGTACGTGATACAAAAACGCTCGAGGTAGTGGGCACTTACCGGGTCTTGAGTCCGCATGCAGCACGCAGGATCGGGCGCTTGTATTCGGAGCAGGAGTTCGATCTCAACAGGCTGGAGCCTCTGCGCGGCAGCATCGCTGAAGCAGGACGAGCATGCATTCATCCGGACTATCGCGGCGGCGGCGTCATCATGCTGCTATGGACAGGGCTGGCCGCTTACATGAAAAAGGAAAATTGCACTTATCTGATCGGTTGCGCCAGCGTGAGCCTGGCCGACGGCGGATATAACGCTACCGCTCTTTATCATGCGCTAGCCGGTACCAACATGGCGCCAGCCGAGTATCGTGTCACGCCGCGTCTGCCGTTCCCGATTCACGAGCCTAAAGCCGGTCACAGGCCGCAGATCCCGCCGCTGATAAAAGGTTATCTGAGAGGCGGCGCATGGGTGTGCGGCGAGCCGGCATGGGACCCGGATTTCCATTGTGCCGATTTATTTATGCTGCTGCCGCTGGCCAATCTCGATCGCCGCTATGCTCGCCACTATCTTAAAGAAACGAGGTCACTATGAAGCCGCGTGATCAATTCATGACAGCTGATTTCCATGGCCGTGAAGCCGGAGGGCAGTGTGAACCGATCCGTTTCCGTACCATCTGGATGTCAGATATCCATCTGGGTACCAGCGGTTGCCAGGCAGAACGCCTGCTGGAGTTTTTACAGGTAACGCAGTCGGAAACCCTGTACCTGGTCGGCGACGTCATCGATGGCTGGCAACTCAAGCGTCGCTGGTTTTGGGATCAAAGCCACAATAACGTGGTGCAAACAGTGCTGAAAAAAGCCAGAAACGGCACTGAAGTCATCTTTGTCCCGGGCAATCATGACGAATCGATCCGGCAATTCATCGATCTCGATTTGGGCGGCATAAAAATTCGGGATGAACTGGTGCACGTCACCGCTCAAGGCAAGCGCATGTTGGTGTTGCACGGCGACCGGTTTGATGGCGTGATTGCTTGCGCCAAGTGGCTCGCTTATGTCGGCGACAGCCTGTATAGCGTCATCCTGAAATTCAACCAGGTGTTCAATAACTGGCGCGCCCGCGCCGGTTTGCCGTATTGGTCGTTATCGCAGTATCTGAAACTGAAAGTCAAGAACGCAGTGAATTACATCTCTTCGTTCGAGAATGCATTGGCGGCGGAGGCCAGGAAAAAGGGGTTCGACGGTGTGATCTGCGGCCACATCCATAAACCGGAAATCCGCGACATTGACGGCATTACCTACTGCAATGACGGCGACTGGGTAGAAAGCCTGTCCGCGCTGGTAGAGGAGCAGTCCGGCGAATTGAGGCTGGTCACATGGCAGGAAATCATGATGCGCTCCGATCGGACGCAGCTTCGTCAAACTTACGAAGAGAAAGGCGAATTATGCATTTCGCCTACGTAGCCGATAAGTGGGAGCGGCGGCGTGACGGCGCAGTTGTTCATCTTGAACGATCCCATGGCATGGAACTTCGGTACAAGCTTGCCCGACCGAAGAAAATTCTGGTGTTAAGCGTTTCTGCCGGGGCCGGCCACGTGCGCGCAGCCGAGGCAATCCGTACTTATGCGAATGCGCACGGCGTGGGAGTCACGGCAACCCATCTGGATGTGATGGATTTCGTATCGGCAGGATTCCGCAAGATATACGCCCGTTTTTACATCGTCCTCATCAGCAAATATCCTTCACTGTGGGGTTACCTGTACCAGCTCACGGACCGGGCGCGGGCCGATAGCATGCTGCAGAAGCTTCGGCGCTGTATTGAGCGATTGAATGCCGGGCGCCTGATAAAAGAAATCGTATCAACTCAACCCGATGCCATTATCTGCACGCACTTTCTGCCCGCAGAAATTCTAAGCAGAATGATTCGCAATGGCCGTCTTGCATGCCCGGTGTGGGTGCAGGTTACCGATTTTGATTTGCATCGCATGTGGGTGCATGAAGGTATGGCCGGCTATTTCGTTGCCAGCGAGGAGGTGGCGTTCCGGCTGCGTGCGCAAGGAATTGCCCCGCAATCGATCCACATCACCGGCATTCCGGTGATGCCGGCCTTCGGCCAGGCACTTGACCGCGCCGAATGCGCACGCGAATTCGGTCTTGATCCCAGCCGCCTGACATTCCTGCTGATGGGCGGTGGCGCCGGTCTGGGCAGCCTGGACCGGATTGCCGCACGCTTGCTTGCTCTGGAGGGGGACTTTCAACTGATTGTCCTGGCAGGCAAAAATGCCTGCGCCTTGGCCGCATTGCAAGTGCTGGCTGCACGCTATCCCGGCAGGTTGGCGGCGCACGGCTTCACCAATCAGGTGGAGCGCCTGATGGCTTGCGCCGATTTAGTGATCACCAAACCGGGTGGACTTACCACGTCGGAATGTTTGGCAATGGGAGTTCCGATGATCGTCAATGC
>DASYKE010000163.1:0-5741 GCA_035995725.1 Burkholderiaceae bacterium
AGGTCTCGCCTTGCAGGAAAAAACCGATCTGGATCCGCGCTATGGCCGGATAGTGAACGGCAATCTCGCGGACTACCATGTGCCGGTCAATGCCGATATCGGCGAAATCGACATTGTCATGCTCGACCGGCCCGATCCGCATATCAATACGCTTGGCGCCAGGGGCATTGGAGAAATCGGTATTACCGGAACCGGTGCCGCCATTGCGAATGCGGTCTATCACGCGACGGGACAACGGATTCGCGATTTGCCTGTCACGCTCGACAAATTGCTCGATATTCATTCCTAGAGAAGGCGCTTGAGGCGGGCTACAACGCTGATGTTGGTTGCCAAGTGCGCTCAGGCCGTCTCCAGTCAATGCCCTCCGGAAGCATGGAAAGCTGCGCCTGTGTTTCACTCCCCGAGTGTGCGTGTTCCCGGACCACTGCCGATAACGCCTGAACGTGCCGCGAATAAATGCGCCGCTAATAAACAATGTAAAGCGGCTCGGGCGACAATGTGACGGCCAACCGGCCATCTTTTATGTTGATCCTGGACTTTCTTCCCATCCAGTCATACACATCGGCTTGCGCAGCCGGCACCGCGACGGAATGCTTCGATGTGTTCGCGTAGCTGAACAGCGCCATGATGCGTTGTCCGGAATGGCTGACAAAACGGTATCCCCAAGCCGCTTTGCCCAGGTTTTCGATTGCGCCTTCCGACGTGGCGCCTTCCAGCAGCCATGTATAGAAAGAGTAGGCGGGAACAATCGGTTTCGGACTGATCTTGTCAGTACCGAACTCGATCGCCGGATTCAGGTTGTAGTAGTAACCGTAGCCGGGTTCGCCAAAAAAATCAGCGATGTAAAAGGTGAAGTTGAACCGATATCCCTCGCCGAGCATGATGATTTCGCTGCGCAATAATCCGCGCGCCTGCGTCATGTCATTCGCCGGGCTGGCTTGAGTATTCCAGCCTTGCTCTGTGCCGAATCGGGGCAATTCCGTTTTCTTGGCTTTGTCGACCAGGCTCTTTTGCGTGCGCAGGTTGCCCACCAGCGCGGCGAGGCTGACCGGGTCCTGCGCATAAGGATGCACGGAAAAGCCGTCCAGATATTGCGCCAGTCCGGCATTCAACAGTGACTTTAACCAAGACGTATTCTCGCCGGCGTCCGGAAAAAGTGTAGGGCCGACCACCTTTGCTTTGGGATCGGCCGCATGGATTGCGTCGTAAGCGGCAGCGTAGACGCGCACCAGATCGGCTGCGGAACCCTTCCATCTCGTGCCCGGTTGCGGTTCCCAGGTGAGCTGGAAAAGATGTTCCTTGCGGTCAGGATTGTGTGCGGAATAGACCTTTACGGCTTTGGCAGCAAAAGCCTTCCATGCGGCCTCGCCGGACGGAGTAAGTATGCCGAGGGGTTGCCCGTCCGGCATCGAATTGGGCAAGACAGCCCAATCAGGAGTGTTTACATATAGCGAGGGAAGGGTGTACATCTTCCACGGCTTACCTTTGTAACTGTACTGCTCGGCTGGCGGAGAGCCGGCATATTGCCCCGCACGGTCAGGTTCGCTGTCACGCCACCGGTAACCGCTGTCCAGAATCCACCGGATACCCAGATAGGGAAATACATCGCAAAGCTTGCTGTTCAATCCGCCCTGCATGCCGAAGCGTGCCTTGGTTTCATCGACAAGGACTCTTTGTGCAGGATCGGGGACGACGGCGTAGGTCAAATAGCCGGTGCCTCTTGTTCCGAGTCTGGACAGTTGCCCGCCTGCCGTCGTGGTCGCGATAACCTTGTAAAACCCGATTCCCTGGTTCGGCGCCGGGGCGTCGATTTTCCAGCTTCCTGAAGTATCTGCCTTGATCCTGAACCGTTCTGTGCTTCTTACCTTATCGTGTTCATCATAGACCGTCACCGTTATTGTTTGACGCGTATCTTCCGGATGTAAACCGGCGCCCCAAAAACTGAGTGTGATTGTTTCACCGGGAATAAATGTACTTGAACCCGGTCGGGATGTTTCTCCGTTAATCGCGTCGGAGTGTGACGCGACAAATGATGGTGTGACTGGGATTGATGTGAGTGATGTGCCGGCTTTCCGGTCTGTCATTTGTACCGGCTTTTTAATGCCCGGGAATGTTGAAGCGTTATTGCGCTCTGCTTCGTTGCCGTAACTGATGCTGCAATACATTAACAACGCGACGGCAAGGCAACCGGGGGACAGCATGCGATAAGCTTGTAGAACGAAGGGAAGATTCATGTCTCGGTCTTGGCCAAGGTAAAAATTTGTCGGAAAAAGTAAAAATCGAAAGACTTTTCACGGTTCTCGCGCTCTGTCTTGGTGCCTGTCTTCTGCCCGGGTAATGTGCGACGACGCATCGCTGCATGCCATGGCATCAGTCAATTTCCATTCAATTCCATTCATCGATTCATTGCATAGCAACATCAGTATGCTGTCCAATTTATTTCCTGGCGGCTTCTTTATATTCCAGAAGACAATTTGCATGGACACAAATGAGGTAACACCGTGAGTAGTTCATTTGCGATCTAGCAAAATTCGATTGCAGATGATTTTTATCAATGGAATTTAAGAAACGAATGTTATTCTCAATTCGGATAATACTATTGCTCTTGCTCACAACGATCAGTCCTGACAATCGATGTCGTTGCAAGAACATATTTCGACCACGCGTTAGCTCCGTTATCAAATCTGCGTAACCAGTATTTATCCGACGGCCAGTGAAGCCTTTCAATGCGCCGGTAATGGTATCAGGCAAGTAAAGGTAGAAGCGGCCGGTTTGATCAAACAATATTGAAAAAGCGTTTTGTGCGTTCGTTATGCATGAATGTGATTCTTTTGGATGTATCAGTCCCCGATAGTTTTCATTTTTTGCGTACTTAACTTATGTTGCAGAACCTTGCGCTGTTTAAGCTGCCGCCAAATTTCCGCGGACGGTCTGCATTGGTTGTGCAGCTTTGGTGGCTGGTCGACAGCGTGTTTTTCCGCACTTCTCCGCAGTTTGCCTATGGCTTCCGCCGCTGGCTGCTTCGATGCTTTGGCGCGCGGATCGGCAAACATGTAGTGATACGGCCCAACGCCACCATTACCTATCCATGGAAACTGACCATCGGCGATTACGCATGGGTCGGAGATAAAGCGGTTCTGTACACCCTGGGAGAAATCGACATCGGGGCGCATGCCGTGATCTCCCAAAGCAGCTATTTGTGCGCCGCTGACCATGACTATTCTCAACCTGATTTTCCGATTCGCGACCGCAAGATCACGATAGGGGACCAGGCATGGGTTGCTGCCGACGTATTCATCGCGCCGGGGGTGACGATTGGAGAAGGCGCCGTGATCGGTGCACGCAGCTCGGTATTCCACGATATGCCAGCACGGATGGTGTGTTTCGGCGTACCCGCAAAACCAATAAAACCGAGGGGAAAGGCGACGGTATGAAAATACTGATCCATGGCATTAACTTTGCGCCGGAATTTACGGGCGTCGGTAAATACACCGGCGAGATGGCTGCCTGGCTGGCTGCGGCGGGACATGAGGTGCGCGTGGTCACTGCGCCGCCTTATTATCCGGAGTGGAAAGTCAGGAAGGGCTATCACGCCCGGCGATACACCTACGAAGAATGGAATAAGGTGCGGGTCTGGCGAGCGCCTTTATGGGTGCCTGCCCGCCCAACCAGTTTCAAGCGTCTGCTGCACCTGGCCAGCTTTGCAATTTGCAGCTTGCCGTTGATGCTGCTTCAGATAGCATGGAAGCCCGATGTGGTATGGGTGGTGGAGCCGCCGTTGCTCTGCGCGCCGACCGCGCTGTGCGTAGCATGGCTGACAGGAGCCCGGGCCTGGCTCCATGTCCAGGACTACGAGGTCGATGTAGCCTTCGCTCTGGGGCTGTTGCAAGGCAGCTTCGCTGCAAGAATCGTCAACAGGATGGAGCGCAAGATCATGCGCTGTTTCCACAATGTGTCGACAATCTGCATGAGCATGATGGACCGGGCGCTGGCCAAGGGCGTGTGCTCGGATCGGTTGATGCATTTCCCGAACTGGATAGACCTGGATTCGATTCATCCGCTGGAGCGGGTGAGCAGTTACCGCGCCGAGCTGGGGATTCCGGAAGATGCGGTGGTGGCGCTGTACTCGGGCAATATGGGTCGCAAGCAGGGGCTGGACATCATGGCGGATGCAGCCCGGATACTGGCCGGTGAGACCGGCTTGTGCTTTGTGTTCTGCGGCAACGGCGTAGGGAAGAAGGAGCTGATGCGGATGGTGCAGGATTTGCCGAATGTGCAGTTCCTGGATTTGCAGCCTGTTGCGCGGCTAAATGATCTGCTGGGATTGGCGGATATCCATTTGCTGCCGCAAAATGCGCATGCCGCCGGGCTCGTCATGCCGTCAAAGCTGTCCGGATTGATGGCTAGCGGCCGTACGGTGGTGGCGACGGCGGATGTGCATACCGAGCTGGGCCAGGTCGTGCAATCGTGCGGCGTAACGGTCAGCCCGGGCGATGCAGAGGCGTTCGCCAATGCGATCAGCAGGCTGGCGCGGGATTCTGCGCAAAGAAAAACGTTTGGATTGGCAGGCCGCAAATACGCGGAAATCCAGTTCAATATCACCCGCATTCTCGACGAATTTGAAAAATCCCTCGGCCGCAGATGCTGAACGCGGACGCTTCGCATGTGCTTGCATTAATCATGATTGATTGCGGAACGGGAAAGGCCAGGTATGCTGATCATCAATGCTGACGACTTCGGTGCGTCAGAAGAGGTAAATAACGCGATTGCGAGCGCCTTCAAGGACAAGCTGATTTCAAGCACCACCATCCTGGCGAATGCGCCTGCATTCGAACAGGCATGCGCGCTCGCAAAAAAAAATGGATTTGCGGACAAGGTCGGCATCCATCTGAACATTACGGAAGGTGTGCCGCTTAGCGCAGGAATGCGGGACTCGAAAATATTCTGCAATGCCGCCGGCATGCTTTCCTTTTCGCGCTTCACGCATATTGTATTGCCGATGAAAGAACTTGCGTTGCTGCTTGATGAATTTTCGGCGCAAATCGAACGATGCAAATTGAATGGGCTGCAGTTGACGCATGCCGATTCGCATCATCATGTTCATACCGAACTGCTGATTGGAATAACCGCGATGAAGGCACTGCGGAGATATAACATTCCGTACATGAGGCTGTCGGACAATGTCCACCGTACATCCTTTCCGAGAAAAATCTATAAATCGGGCTTCAACATTTTGTTGCGTCTGTACGGATTGCGCGGCACGGATTATTTTTGCGACATGACGTATGTCGGGTCGGTAAAAAAATCATGCGATGCGCCCGACCATGTGGTCGAGCTGATGGTGCATCCAGAGTTGGCGTCTGATGGCGAAGTCGTGGATGCGATATCCAGAAAGCCGCTTTCGGCTTCGGTGCAGTCGATCGGATATCTGCGCGACCTTATTTCATTCGCCGACATAAAGTCCAATCGCGGTTCGACCGTTTTTCCGTCGCCGACGTAGTTCTATAAAAAACGGGCTCGCAATCATGCGAGCCCGTTTAAAGCACACAAAGCAAGACTGCTATCAATAGACGATGTAGACCGGCTCCGTCGATACCGTGGTGGTCAATTGCCCGCCGGCGATGGTTGCCGTGGACTTCCTCCCCATCCAGTCGTAGATGTCTGCCGTTGCTGCAGCGACAGGCACCGTTCGGCTGGCTGAAGAGGAGTAGTCAAACAGCGCCAAAACATGTTTTCCATTG
>DASYKE010000164.1:0-4005 GCA_035995725.1 Burkholderiaceae bacterium
TGACCGTATCCCGGATTTCGGCGCATCCGCCATGACGATCGCCTCGATTTCCCGAGCCGACGCGTCACCCCAGAAGCGGATGTTATGGTATCCCTCGAGTTCGATCTGGCCCGCACTCGCCTCCGGTAGAACATTGCGCGGCGAAATCGTCGCGCAACCCGTCGTCAAAAAGATACACAAACCAATAAAAGCAAACTGCGGCAGGCGCCGCACCAACCGGCGATGGCGATTAATTTGCCGTGCGTGTGCCGGCTTCAAAACATGGGCAACTGGCCGAACGCTTCGCAGTATCAGCCGCACAACAAATTGCCCAGAGTATCCGGAGGTTGTCCTCAACGAGATGATCGCAGAAACATTTTCAACATTTCCCGACATTTCCATTCGAGGCAAGCTTGAGCGTTTACTTCGATATCAGTCAGGGCGGATCAATGTTGAATTCAGGGTATTCTGGCGGCGGTGCCCTGGCGCGACCGATTTCTTGCGATAATGGGACTCCAGGTGCCGGTCGATTTTGAATTGATGCGGTCATCTAGGCAGCATTCGCTGCATGATCCGATCGCGGTAGACAAAAATGTGCACCAGCGCCGCTGCGACGTGAATTCCTATCGCAATCAGCAACGCCCATTCGGAAATCTGATGCCAGCCGTCAACGCGATGTACTCCTGACGCGCTTTCCGCGGCGAGCATAGGTAAAGGCACCACAAAAAAATACGAAACCGTCCAGCCACGAAACGAGGCAAACAACCAGCCGGTCGCCGTAGTCGCAAACACCAACGCGTAGAGCAGCCAGTGAACCCCCTCTGAACTGAGCCGCTGCCAGGCAGGGAGAGAGCTTTCAGGGGCGACCGGGTGTGTCAGGCGCCAGCCGAATCGCAGGACGATGAGCGCCAGGATGGTGATGCCGAAGGAAATATGGAACGTCATCGCCGTGCCCGGCTTGCCGCCATGGATGTCCGGCATGAACCAGCCGATCGGAAACTGTATGATGAGGAGCCCAACTATGAGCCAGTGGAATATTATTGCGGTTGTTCCGTATTGCAGTCGCGCCGTCATATCGTTCCTTGCGATGAAGTTATTGTACTCTGCACTAACGCGGTGGCCATCAAGGTTGTCCCAGTCGCGCGGATGATCGCGACATCGGATTGGTCGGGCCCGATGCGGTCGTCCGCTCGCCCGCACCCGAACTGCCTCCGGGTACCGGAAACGCGTAGCCGATGATTGTTTTGATGACGAATCGATCCGACGCTGGCGTCAATCCATAACCAAGTCCAAGGTTGACATCGAATACGCCCAGTTTGAAGTCGGTAACGGCGAACAGCGTATGCTGCTGGTCTTCGAACTTGCCGAAATGTCCGATCTCACCGAAGTCAGCATAATATTCGAAACCGACGAACAAGTCCGGACCAAGCTTTCGCGCAAATCTTGCCGCTGGCGCGAAATCAACCTGGCCGTATCTTCCAAACGCGATGTCCACGATCGGATTAACAATAAATTCGTAGTCGGCGTTGCGAATGCCAATGATCGGCCGGACTTCAAGTCCGAACCTTGCTTGCGCAAACGGCGGGGTCGTGTTGCTCAGCTCAAAGTTGACGCCATAGAAGAAGTTGCGTTGCTCGGCTTGTGGCGTGACGAAAAGTGTTCGGAGCTTAAAAGAATCCGAATAGAACCGCTGATCCTGGACGGCGAACGGCAGATAGAGGCCGACTTCCCACCAGTCGGTGACGCCGTAGGCAAATTCCGGTGTTCCATTGAGACTGCCATTGGAGATAAGGCCTCCAGGAAATGGCGGATCTTTTACGCCCAGGCTCACATAGTTGAGATGCTGTTGGATCGTGAACTGACCGGGCGATGCAATGCTCGCATTGTAAACCTGGATTTCATCGACGGCCTGCGCCTGCTGAACGAATGAGTCTAAGGCAATAACGACGATGAAAAAACCCGCTAATCGTCGCGATAAGCCTCGAAAATGAAAGCGTTTCATAGTTGGCCCGGCAGGCGCGACGGCTTCAGACGAAGAAAGTTTTGACGCGGTCAGAGAGCATATTGACACAATTTAGAACGATTCTAAGTAGGATTACTGGAATGCTACAAGCCCGTCAATGATTGATGAGCGACTGAGTGAAGCTCGCGCTTTCCCCCCTTGCACTTGAATTGCTCAACGGATGCTTGGGGTCAGAACAGCAATGATGGATGCCGACGCTACCAACAATAAAGCCGGCACTCCGGCAGCCCACGCTGGCCAGATTTCCTTGCGTCCAATTCGCACTTTTACGATAGTTGGGCGTCATTTTGAAAAAGGAGGACTGGACATGCTTCGAATTTCAATGGCTATCGTTTTCGGAACCCTGGTGGCTTCGAGTCCCGTCGGTATATCGATTGCCTCTGCCGACACCTGGGGCTGCTCCTACGAAAAATGCCTGCCCGCCTGCGCCAAAGCCGGCGGCAGATCTTGCGGCGCCTATTGCAGCAAGGCGCTCCGGGACAAGCGCGTTCAGAAAATCTGTCAATAAGATTCGGAGTGGCGACCGGCACGATCAGTATTTAGCGACCACTACGCCAGTGTTGAAGGTGTTGAATCGGTAGTTCACACCCAGCTAGACGATATTGATCGCTTGCTGGACCGGCTAGTTTGCGCTGGCATGCCGCCGCACCCCCGGTATATTCCGCAACCGGGCAGGGAACCGGCACGCCTTGCATTTTCAAAAAGGTTAACCGGCGTTCGCTGAAAAATGGATGCGGCATTGTTTCCAACCACGGCAGGCCGGCCGGGAAAAACAACAACAGTAAGAATATGAGCAGCAGGGCTGCCTGGGGGAGGCAAAGTGAGTGAAATTTCCGAATTCGATTACGTCATCGTCGGTGCGGGCTCAGCCGGCTGCGTGCTGGCAAACCGTTTGAGTGCGGATGGAAAAAGTTCGGTGCTGCTGCTCGAGGCCGGCCCAAAGGACAGCAACATCTGGATTCACATACCGCTCGGATATGGCAAGCTGTTCAAGACCAAGAGCGTCAACTGGATGTATCAAACCGAGCCCGAACCGGGATTGGACGGACGAAGCATCTTCCAGCCGCGCGGCAAGGTGCTGGGCGGATCGAGTTCGATCAACGGCCTGTTGTATGTGCGAGGCCAGCACGAGGATTATGATCGCTGGCGCCAGCATGGAAACAGCGGCTGGGGCTACGACGACGTCCTGCCGTATTTCAGGAAAGCGGAGGATCAGCAACGCGGCGCCGACGATTTCCACGGTTCAGGCGGCCCATTGCCGGTTTCGGATTGGCGGCATCACGATCCGTTATCGGAAGCTTTTGTCGTGGCCGCTGCGGAGACGGGTATCCCGACAAACTCCGATTTCAACGGCGCGAACCAGGAAGGCGCCGGCTTTTTCCAGACCACGACACGTCGCGGAAGACGGGCGAGCACGGCGAGGTCCTATCTCCGCCCGGCGAAGGGGCGAAAGAACCTGCAGGTCGAGACCTCCGCACTGGCGCAGCGCATCCTGTTTGAGGGGCGCCGCGCCAAGGCGATCGAGTACCGGCAGGGCGGCGTGTTGCGCACCGCGCGGGCGCGGAAGGAAATATTGATTTCAGGCGGCGCGTATAATTCGCCGCAATTGCTGCAGCTTTCCGGCGTCGGTCCCACCGAACTGTTGCGCAAGCATGGCATCGACGTCGTGCTGGACGCTGGCGGCGTTGGGCACGATCTGCAGGATCACCTGCAGATCAGGGTGGTCACGCGTTGTGCGAAAAGCATCACGCTCAACGACATCGTCAACAACCCTTTCCGCCGGATTTTGGCCGGCGCGCGTTACGCGGCCTTTCGTACGGGGCCATTGACGATAGCCGCAGGCACGTCCGGTGCGTTCTTCAAGACCAATCCTCGGCTTGCGACGCCGGATATCCAGATTCACTTTCTGCCGTTCTCGACCGACAAGATGGGCGAAAAGCTGCATCCGTTTTCGGCATTTTCCGCATCGGTCTGTCAATTGCGGCCGGAAAGCCGCGGTTCGC
>DASYKE010000165.1:0-13117 GCA_035995725.1 Burkholderiaceae bacterium
ACGAGCGTGAGGTCGAGATCGAAGTGTCCGACGCGGGCCCGCAGATGGAGATCATGGCGCCGCCCGGCATGGAAGAGATGACCGAACAGATCAAATCGATGTTTTCCGGCATCGGCGGCGGCCGCAAGAAAACCCGCAAGGTAAAGATCGGCGAAGCGCTGAAACTGCTGATCGACGAAGAAGCGGCCAAACTCATCAACGACGATGAACTGAAACAGGAAGCGATTGCCAACGTCGAACAGAACGGCATCGTTTTCCTGGATGAAATCGACAAGATCGCCTCCCGTTCCGAAGTGGGCGGCGCCGATGTTTCACGTGCCGGCGTGCAGCGCGATTTACTGCCGCTGGTCGAGGGTACAACCGTCAATACCAGGTATGGAATGATCAAGACCGATCATATTTTATTCATCGCGTCGGGTGCATTTCATCTTGCCAAACCGTCCGATCTGATTCCGGAACTGCAAGGCCGTTTCCCGATCCGGGTCGAACTCGATTCCTTGTCGATTGCCGATTTCGAACGTATTCTGACCGGCACCGATGCGTGTCTGACCAAGCAATATGAAGCGCTGCTGGCAACGGAAGGCATAAATATCGAATTCGAACAGGACGGCATCCAGCGCCTGGCGGAGATCGCATTTTCAGTCAATGAGAAAACCGAGAATATCGGGGCCAGGCGCTTGTACACAGTGATGGAAAAGCTGTTGGAAGAAATGTCGTTTTCAGCCAGCGAAAGTTCGGACAAGACAGTCGGGATCGATGCCGCCTATGTGGACGAACGGCTCGGTGCGTTAGCCGTCAATGAAGATTTGTCGCGCTATGTTTTGTAACCGATAGCAGGTGCAACACGTTCATCCGGTCCAGCCATGGCCAACAAAACTCTCGCCAAGCGGCAGAAACTCGCTTTCCGGATCGAGCCCTCCCAAAAAAGCTTGAAGCCACGCAATCCGGTTGCGATCGCCGCCAAACAGCGCGCCGCAGGGCAGCATCGAAAGAATGCTTCGGCCAGGCGGCAAGCGCAAAAGCGTTCGTTGAAAAAAATACTTACTGACGCTGACGAGGAAAAGCCAGGGGCTCGTCAGACGCCGGACGCGGTGGAAAAACCGCCGGCGGATAGGCCGGGGGCTGTGGCGAGACCGAAGGCTGTGAAGAAACTGGGGGCTGTGAAAGAACCGGAGCCTGCGGGGAAACCGAAGGCGGCGGAGAAGTCACGGGCTGCGGCGAAACCGGGGGTTGTGGAGTAGCCGAGGGTTGTGCAGTAGTCGGAGGTTGCGCAGGAACGGCAGGTGCCGGCTGACCCGAAGGATTTGCGACAACACCGGCTGGATTATTAGGCGGTGCCGTTGGCACGGCGGCCGGCAGAGCCGGAGCTGGATTGGCAACCACGGTGGGCGGAACCAGCGGCGCGGTCTGTGTACGCACTGGCGCACTGGTTGACCTGTCCCCTTTCAACTGCACCATGGCACTTTCCGGCAGTTCCACCCGCTTGACCACACCGCCGTCGGACAGCAGCACATATTGTTTATGCACTTCCTTGACGACGACGCCCGGCGCCACTTCTGCATTGATCCTGATCGCCTGTGCCGGTTTTCCATCGGTCGCCAGAATCGCCACGCTCTCGGCCGCTCTACCCGAAACCACCACGCCTTTCAGCTGGAAATTACTGGCAACAGCGACCGTCGACCGGCCTCCGAACAAGCCTGCCGCCGCATCCGGCGGTGGAGCGGATTGCACCGCCTGAGGCGGTGCTGCGACGGCGCGCAGCGGCGGTTTGAACAATTGCATCGCCCAATAGGCGGCAGACGCGCACAAGAAGATGAAGAATATAAAACTCGCAACAACAGGCCAGCGTTTCATTGCATTCCTTTTGATCCGCGTTCAGGCAGCATATCAGCGCACCAATTGGTTGATCTCGATAATCGGCATCAGCACGGCCAGCACGATCAATAGCACTACTACGCCCATCGCCAGGATCAGGGCCGGCTCCAGTAATCCTGCAATCGTCAATGCGCGCCGCTCCAGATCCTGTTCCTGCGCATTGGCCGCGCGATCCAGCATGGCCGGCAATTCTCCGGTCACTTCGCCGGCCCGGATCATATGAATCAGCATCGGCGGGAAATGCTTATGCGCCGACAGGGCGCGCGCCAGACCGACCCCTTCGCGCACGCTGTTGGCCGCTTCTTCAACCTGCTGGCGCATCGCGACATTGGACAATGTGTCGCGGCTGGTTTGCAGCGCCCGCAAAATCGGCACGCCGGAGCCGGTCGTAATCGCCAGCGTGCTGGCAAAACGGGCCGTGTTCAGGCTGCGCTCGAATTTGCCATACAGCGGCGCGGTCAATAACCAGGTATGCCAGCGCAGTTTGACGGCAGAATCTTTCAATGCAGTGCGCCATGCGAAAAACAATCCGATGGCAGCCAGCAATACGATCCAGCCGTAACTCCGCACGAAATCCGATATCGCCAGCATCATCACCGTTAGAAACGGCAACTTTTGCTTGGTATTGGCAAATACGGAAACGATTTGCGGCACCACGTAAGTGAGCAAAAAGATCACGATCGCGAATGCAACCACGGTGACGATTGCCGGATAGGTAAACGCAAGCTTGACCTTTTGCACCAGCGAATTGCGTCGCTCGATATAGTCTGCCAGGCGCGACAGCACGCGCGACAGCTGGCCGATCTGTTCGCCGGATGTGACCAGCGCCCGATAAATATCGGCGAAATCACGCGGATGCTGCGACAACGCATCCGACAGCGATGCACCGCCCATTACTTCCGACCGGATCGATGCAATCAGGTCGCGCACATAAGTGCGCTCGGCTTGTTCCAGCAATGCGGAGAATGCCTGTTCCAGCGGCAGGCTTGCTTCGAGCAGGCTTGCCAGTTGCCGAGTAAAAAGCGCCAACTCCGTGGTCGACAAATGGTCGCCGAATGCGCGACTGCGGACTTGCCCTGCTTCATCGATCTGGGCAGCGATCGCATCGACGGTAATCGGCACCAGGCCTTGGTTGCGCAAATCGGAACGCGCAGCCCGTGCACTGTCGGCGTTGACTACGCCCTTTTTGGTGGCACCAACCGCATCGACGGCTTCATAGCGAAATGCTGGCACGTCGTGACCTCAAGTAGTTATTCAGAATGCGTTAATCTTTCGTGACGCGCAGCAATTCCGCCTGCGTCGTAATGCCTTCGACTAGCCAACGCTCGCCATCCTCGCGCATGGTGCGCATCCCGTCCTTCTGAGCGGTGGCGCGAATATCCGCCTCCGACGCCCGGTTATGGATCTGCGCACGGATCTGATCGGTCGTCAGCAATAATTCATATACACCTACCCGGCCCTGGTATCCGGTGTGGCCGCATTTTTCGCAACCGACCGCATGCCATAGCTGACCATCGTGCCGTCTGCAGTGCGGGCACAATTTGCGCACCAGCCGCTGCGCGACCACGCCGAGCAGCGACGACGACAGCAAAAACGGCTCAATTCCCATGTCGAGCAGACGGGTGACCGCTGCCGCTGAATCATTGGTATGAAGCGTCGCCAGCACCAGATGGCCGGTCAGCGATGCCTGCACCGCGATCTGCGCGGTTTCCAGATCGCGGATCTCGCCGATCATGATGACGTCCGGATCCTGCCGCAAAATCGCCCGCAGCGCCTTGGCAAACGTCATGTCGATACGCGGATTGACCTGGGTCTGACCGACACCGCCGAGTTCGTATTCGATCGGATCCTCGACCGTCAGGATATTGGTGGTGGTCGCATTCAGTCGCGACAGTGCCGCGTACAGCGTAGTGGTCTTGCCGGAACCGGTCGGTCCCGTCACCAGCACGATGCCGTGCGGCTGCGCAATCAATTGGTCGAATTGCGGCAATGCTGCTTCGCTCATGCCCAGATGCTGCAAATCGAGCCGGCCGGCTTCCTTGTCGAGCAGGCGCAACACCGCGCGTTCGCCATGTCCGGTGGGCAAGGTAGATACCCGCACATCGACCGGCTTGCCGCCGACGCGCAGGGTAATACGTCCGTCCTGCGGCAAACGCTTTTCGGCGATATCGAGTTGCGACATGATCTTGATGCGCGAAATCAGCGATGCATGGATCGCTTTCTTCGGTCGCACCACATCGCGCAGGGTGCCGTCGATGCGAAAGCGCACTACCGATATCTGTTCGAACGGTTCGATATGGATATCGGATGCGCCTTCGCGCAGCGCCTGCGTCAGCAGTGCATTGATCATCCGGATCACCGGCGCGTCATCCGCCGATTCCAGCAAATCTTCGACCGCCGGCATATCGCGCATCAACTTTGCCAAGTCGAGATCCGATTCGTATTCGTCGATGACTTGCGCCGCATCGCCGCCGGACCCGGCATATGCCTTGGCAATCGCCGATTCAAGCGCTTCACGCGACATCGACTTGAGCTTGACGCGGCCGAATCGCCGGCTTACTTCTGCAATCGCGGTCGGTGCCGTGGCATCCGACACCCATACCTCTATCGCGCCGCCGTCGGCTGCGCCGTTGCGATGCGCCAGCAGCGCAAAATCGCGCGCAAATGCATAGGGTAAAAGGCGTGCATCCATCATGGTATTACTCATTGCTTATCGCTAATTATCAATTTATTGCGGAGGAGATTGTTGAGGAACCGGTTGTGCCGGACCCGGCTGTTGTGTATAACCGTTACCGGTATTTCCTTGATCGATATTGAGCAAAGGTCCGCCGATCATCCGGCCATCCTGCAATGGGGCCAAAATCGGCCCTCCCATATACGGCAATACCATCGTCTGCTCCGGCTGCGTATCGATCTCGGCATTGCGGATATAGTTGTATCGGTCGCCCGCGACGTTGACGCTCTGCTCGTTCGTGCGTATGACAGTCGGGCGCAGGAATACCATCAAGTTCGTTTTGACACGACTGCGCGTCCGATATTTGAACAGATTACCCACGACGGGGATATCGCCGAGGCCCGGCACTTTCTCGACGCTGTCCTGCATATTGTCGTCGATCAGTCCTCCCAGCACGATAATTTGCCCGTCGTCTACCAGCACATTGGTATCGATGGAGCGCTTGCTGGTGATGAGCCCGGCTGGATTGGTCGCATCCTGGATGGCCGACGTTTCCTGGTAAATCGCCATTTTGACGGAACCGCCTTCAGAAATCTGCGGCCGCACGCGCAGCGACAAGCCGATATCTCGACGTTCAACCGTCTGGAACGGGTTGACGCCTGCTGCACTGCCGGAAGCCGCCGTGGTGTACTGGCCGGTAATGAAAGGCACGTTTTGCCCTACGATGATTCTCGCTTCGTCGTTATCGAGCGTGATCAGATTGGGCATCGACAGAATATTGGCAGTGGTGTCGGATGCGAGCGCATGGGCCAATGCGCCCAGAGTCAGCTGGCCAGCGACCTGCTTAAAAATACCAATGGTCAAACCATTCCCCGGCGGCAAGACAGTCGGTGTGGCGGCTCGCCTTGCGGCCGCTTGACTGATGAGGTTGTTTCCTCCCGTGGAAAACCCGGTGATGGAACCGATCCGGTAGTCGCTGGTGCTGCTGCCCGTCAAGTCCGCCCACTGGATACCAAATTGGGCTGCCGTGTTAGCAGTCACTTCGACAATCAGCGACTCGATATACACTTGGGCGCGGCGTGCATCGAGCTGGTCGATGACGGTGCGCAGATTGCGGTAGACCGCCTCGCTGGCCGTGATGATCAGCGTATTGGTCGCCGGATCGGCTTGGATGAATCCGGCCGGACCGCCCGTCGGCAACGGACCCTGCGCCGGCGCCGGTGAAGACGGCGGCGCTTGCATGCCGCCGGTGGCCGACGTTGCCGACGTACCGGTCATTGCAGGAGCGGGCGTCGAGGGCGTCTGCGAACTGGTTGCGGCTGTATCCGATGCCACCACGGCACGCAAGGTTTGCGCAAGCCTGGTCGCTTCCGCATTCTTCAAATAGACTACATGCACATTGCCGGGCAGCGCAGTCGGCTGATCGAGTTTCGCAATCAGCGATTTGGCGAGATTGGCGCGCGCAATGGACGGTGCGCGAATGATGACCGAATTGGTGCGCGCATCCGCCAGCAGACTGGTACGCCCGGCTTCTGTGCCGGGAGCACTGGCGCCGGGCTCTACCAGGCGATTGACCATCAACGCGATATCAGTTGCCAAAGCGTAACGAATCGGCAGCACGTCAAGTTCGGCAGTCACAGGACCATCCAGCGCAGCGATGATCCTGCCCAGACGCCTCAGGTTATCAGCGTAATCGGTGATGACCAGCGAATTGGTGCCCGGGTTCGCGTTGATCGTATTATTGGGCGAAATCAGAGGCCGTAATACCGGCACCAGATTGGCAGCCGACTCGTAATTCAGGCGGAAAATCTGCGTCGCGATCTGGTCACCTCGCACTTTTCCGATCTGGACCGGCGCCGCCTGCAATTTCGCATCGGCTTCCGGTACCACCTTGGCAACGCCGTCATTGACCACCACCGCGTACCCCTGCAAGCGCAGTGCCGAGGTCAGCAGCTGGAATGCCTGTGCCTTGGTGACCGGCCTTTCGGATACCACGTTGACCGTGCCTTTGACGCGCGGATCGATAATGAATGTCGTGTTGGTGTAATGACCGATCGCCTTGATGACGGATTCGATATCGGCGCCGACGAAATTGAGCATCGCTTCGTTGCTGGCGGGGTCTTGCGCATACGACGGCGGCACGCCGGTCGTTGCGCACAACAATACCATTGTCGCACTCCAGCGGCGCCAGCCTGCCGCTCCCTCTAACCGTCGTGCCAATCGATTTTCTTTTTTCATCTGATCTCTAGCGCAATGACGTCCTTGCCGCCTTCTCGGCGGCGCTGTCCCAGCAAATTAAGCAAATTTGCCAGCCTCTCTTCTTGTCCTGCTTCGGCTTCCGCCTTTCCGGAAAACTGCAAGCGTCCATTCATAAGCATGCCCGAACCATTCAGCAACATCGGGCCCTTGACCGTGGTCAGCACCACTTGGGCCTGCTGGCCGCGCCAATCGAAGGCCAGGTTGTACGCACCCAGCGGCTTGATCGGCGACAGGCGCGATGCAATGTCATTCATTTCCAAGTTCATCGATCCGGTCATCTCGAGCCTGCCACCTTGCCGCACCACCTGCATCGGATTCCATGACAAGCGCATTTGACCGGACGGCTGTACCGTATTCAGCGGCGCACCGAGGCTCGCCAGTCGTTCTGCCGGCAGTAAAATCGATGCCGGGCTTACCTGCCACTGATGCCAACTGCCCGTTACCCTGATCGGTTGCGATAATGCCGCAGCATTTTCCAGGTCTGCATCGACCTGGCCCAACAGCACCATCGGCGACAAGCGCCAGGAAAAGCGCCCCGGCAGCAGCGGTGTCACCGGATCGCTGCCGCTCGGCGCACCGCCGATAAAAGCCGAGCCGTGCCACAAAGTGCCCTGCGCATCACCAAGCGTCAAGCGCCCCGCAGTTTGCTGTTCCAGCATCGATGCTATCCAGGTTGCCGGTAAAAATGCCAGCGCCGTGATTGCGATACTGGCAAGCCCAGCCAATAACCATATCACGAGGCGCTGCACTTGCTTTCCTTTTTCTTCGATTTATAGATCAGACGCAAATGTCCCGTTACCATTTGGCGAGCTGGCCCGGCGCTGCGCGCATTTGTCTTGAAAATCCCGCTACTCATTTTTTTGCTGTCGCAACGTTAAAGTCGCATTGACCATATCGGGTTGAGCCAACGCAACAATATTTGCTTCAACCACTGTAACCAGTGCGTTTTTTTGCATATCGTCGAGCCAGTCGAGCAAACCGGCAAACGAGACTGCTGATAGTTGCACCCTTGCAATATCGCCGGTCAACGCCACGGTTTGCGCTTTCAGCCCCTTGCGCGTCAATGCGGCTTCGAGACTTTCCCTGGAAATCGGCGTAATGGATGGTGCGCTCTTGTTGGAGAGGGCGCGGGCTTCCCTCGACATCGCCTGCAATTGCGCAACCTGCTGGCGCACTATCGGCAAGTTTTTGCTCAGCTGATCGCGCCCGCTGAGGGCCGGAGCAATCAGTAATGTATAGATCAATCCCAACGTCACCAGGCTCGCCGCACCGGCAAGCAAAGCACGCTCGCGCCCATTGCGCGCGTTCCAGAATTCCGACAGTGATTGTCCCAGTCGGTTCATTGTGTTTGGCAGCTTCATTTGGCGCTCCGGATTTGCCATACGACCGCAGCCGATTGCGACGGCGCCAGGTCAAGCGACAACGCGCGGCCGGCAAGTGCAGTTTTCATCTGCTCGGTCGGTGCTTTTCCATCCGGCTTGAGTCGCACGAACAGACTGCGATCACGATATTCAAGCGCAGCGATGCCGGGCGCAGCCGATTTGCCTGCCGGCTGTGCCTGCATGACTCTCGCCCAAGCCTCGCCAAAAGCCGCGGCCAGCGCGGTAAAATCGTCCGGCGCGGCTTGACCCGAGTCACGCTTGGCGGCTGCAATCTTTTGCCGCATTTGTGCCAGCGGATCGACAATTACCGGGTCTTTCGGAAAAGCCGATTTGTAAATCTGAGTCATGGTCACGCGCAATGAATCGGCTTCGCTTTTCAAGCGCCACCAGTCGATATTCAAGGCGACGACATTGATGACCAGCACGATGCCCGCTAATGCCAGCGGCCAGCGCCACGGACGCCAGTTCAATTGGGAGCCGCTGGCAGCCGCGCCTAATCCTGCCATTAAATCGAGTGATGTGCTGCCGGCACCGGCAATCCAGTGCGCCCAGTTGTCGGCAAAGACGCTGATGCGCTCATCCATTGAGCCCTCACCGCTGGCCGCCTCCTGGTAAGTCCGCACAGCCGATTGCGGCACATACAGCGTGATCGGTGCCTGCGGCACCACCGCACGCAGCGCTTCGATTACTTCACGCGCGGCAGACTCATGCTGCTCCGGCATGATCGGCAATCCGATGCCGTCCTGTTCGGACAAACGCAATGTCACGTCGATGTCGGCGTCGTGCTCGGTAATGGCGGCAGAAACGGTGTCTGTCTGATACGGCAGGCACAATTGCGCAGGCAATGCAGCAATGTGGCGCGCACCCAGGGTAATAAATGTTTTGGTTATCGTTTCAAGCCAGGCCCGCTGCACTACCGCGACGGTACGCAATCCGTCCGACAAAGCGCCCGCAACCACCACGCATTCGGCGGGATCGGTAATCAACCTGTCCTCCACCAAATTGGGCAGAGCGGCTTTGAGCCGGGCTGCGGACATCGGCGGCGCCTGTACACGCAGCAAGCTGACATCGCTCGCGGCCAGCAGCAGCACGACGCGTTGCGCCTTTGCCGCCAGATCGGACAGGTCCGACAGGGGCGCGACGCCTTCACGTTCGATTGAACTGCCATGCAATACCAACGCAAACGGGCAGAACAAGGCAGTCCAGTGTGGCGCGCCGTCGGCAGCGGCGTTGGAAGGCAAGCGAATATACAGTGTACTCAAGGCGTTTCGTTCTCCTAAAACTCATTTCATTAATAACCGTCGTGTCGAGCGGGGTGGATGCAACGCCAGGCGGCGACACGGAGAATAGCAGTCCACTCGCAAGAAGTGCAATGCAGCGAGCGCCGATTCTCGTATGAACGCATCGCACCGGTATTGATCGGGCTCTAGCTTTCTCGAATCCAGATCAGTTTGGTCTCGGGACGGCTGGGGTTGCCGAGCCGTTCGACCAGCGCCTGCACAACCAGACCCGCGCGGCTCATTCGCACGTTGCCATTGACCAGGAAGTAATTGGTATAACCTGACAGCTCAGCTGCAGTCTCGTCGATTCGCCTACCCGGCAAGCGTTGTATAAGATCGTTCACATCACGGAAACTGGCGGTCTTGCGAGCCGCTATCAATGCAGCTGCATCGGAAAGCGTAAATGTACTAATTCTGGCGGCCAACACTTCGGCCGACGCCGTATTGACATTCACCGGAGTAGCGCGCGGCAACACGATGACAACATCCTTCAGCTTGTCGATTGCGTCTACCGAAAAACCAGGCACCGCGAGCAGATCATTGACCTGTTCAAAACTCATCGGTCGGGGATTATTATCGCTTGAAGCGGTGGTTTGCGGCTTCGCTTGCGCCGCCGCCATCATATTGGCAGTCGCCTGGGCCAATGCCGGGTTTAATTGCATATTTGAGAGCAGGCGCCCGAAAACGGCGACCTCCTTGATGTTGATATTCCCATTGGGGGGGCACAAATTGGTGAGATTGTACCGTGACTGTGCATCGACGATACTCCCGGACAGGGTGGCCTCGGAAGCATCGGCATCTGCCGTGCCATTTTCGACATATTGATCGAGCCGTGTCTCGGCGAGAGGCACGGCCCACGGTTCATCCAAATGGTCCACGCTTGTAAATCTGGCATCCTCCCGCAAAATCAAGCGCGCCCAATCGAGCGCGCCGCGCAATATCCATTGTTTCTGCAACTGCAAACGCTGGTTTTCGATCGAGCGCACCTGTACCTGCTGTTGCCAGAACAGACTGGCGACAATCGTGATGGCCAGTGTTGTCAATAACAGCGCTGTAATCACGGCAACGCCGCGTTGGCGCACGAGCGAGCCGGAACGCATGCCTGTCACACTGCCCCCAGCAAAAATACTTTAAGCATGCTGGACTCGCGCCCCTGCAATTGCAGCGCCACCTCCATGCCGGTCAATGCCGGCCGGAAGGTCGTTGCGGCAGGAGCAGGCGGCAACGCGGCGTTGGCATTGGGCGCGCCCCATCCATTGCTGCTCCAGAGTCGCATGGTCAGCGCGTTCACACCTGATTGCAGCACCACCGGCTGGACCGCATCGGTGCCGGCCGCTGCAGCCTGCCATAGATTATCCAATTCTTTCAAATCGCGGGTTGCAGCCGACTCACGGCGGGTAAGCACGCCGTCATTGACTCGATAAGTGATGACTTGCAGCTGTGACGGCTGGTTGTCGCCGAACACCGTGCGCACCAGCGTCAAGCGATTCTGATCGATGACAAGCGGTGTACGGTCCGGCAGGTTTGCCTCACTTGCCAGATGTGCACAGTCGTTTTGCAACTGTGCGAATGCCAGTTGCATGCCGCGCGTTTGTTCAAGATCGCTGGTCAGCGCGATACGTGCGCGCACAATGCCGTCGAGTCCGCGCCAGCCGAGCACTGCGACGAATGCCAGCACGCTAATCGCGACCAGCAGTTCGATCAGGGTCAGCCCGCTTTGCCTGACCGGCGGCGCCACCGAAGCGCTGTGCGCATTGCAGCGTTTGATCCGTCTATTGTCCATTCGGCACCACTTGGGTCAGCTTGATGATGCGCCGCTCGGGATTGCGTATGTCGAATACACTGACCTCCACCCGGCGGAAAGAAGGATTCGGTGTCGCAAATACATTTTCCTGGCACACCAGCTGCAATTCGCCCTGCGGACAATCGAAGCTGCGCTGGCCGATCGCCGGCCAGTCCTTTATCAAGCGAATCTGAGTGAGCCGGTTTTCGGCCGACCAGGTCGCCATCATCGATGCGCGCAAATCGCTGCTGTTTTGGGTCAGGCTGCCGACCGCACGCAGACTGGCACCCAGCGCAGTCCCGACAATGACCAGCGCCACCAGTACCTCAAGCAGGGTAAAACCGGCGCTGGCGGTGCACTTCCTGCGGTCGCGATGGCTGGTCTGGCGCATGCACTGATGATGATCCGGCCGCATCTCACTCCACCACAAAATGTCCGATGCCGTCGGCGCGGACGGCAACATTGGCGTTACCGGCTGACAGCGTCAGGACAAAAGGTTTATCGACCGGTTCGCGGCCGAAAATAATACGCAATGGAACGGCCTCGCCCGTCGACGGCGGACTGATCGACAGCGCGACCGGGGCTCGCTTGAATTCCCGCTCGTGCAACAAGTCGTCCTGCGTCAAAATTTGCCAGACTCCCTCGTCGTGCAGCAGAAAGCGGTAACGGTCGGCTTCCGCCTCGAATGCTATCGGACGATTGCGCACGATGGCCTCGTCACGCGCCAGTTGCAATAGCAACGCAATCCGCTGCGCATCGTTTTGCAATGCCTGCCGCTCACTCGGCGCAGCATTGAATGACACCATGCCAAGCGTAATGCCGGCAATCACCAGCACCACCAGCAACTCAAGCAGCGTGAAGCCGCGCGGTGGCGGCCGGCACGGCATGCGCGAACGGACTTGATCCGGAGAAGCGAAAAAATGCGTAATCAGAGTTCCCACGAGCCGATATCGGCATCGTTACCGGTGCCGCCCGGTTGACCATCGGCACCCAGGGAAAACACGTCGACGTCGCCTTTGATGCCGGGTGACAGATATTGATAAGGATTACCCCACGGGTCTTTCGGCAGCTTGTCGAGATAACCGCCGGTTTTCCAGCCGTTGGCGCCAGGACCTGTAGTCGGTTTTGTAATCAGCGCCTGCAACCCTTGCTCGGTCGTCGGGTAACGCTGGTTATCGAGCTTGTAAAGCTTAAGCCCCTGCATGACAGTGGCAATATCCTGCCTGGCCGCAATTATCCTGGCGTCATCGGTACGCCCCATCAGTTTTGGGACGACCAGAGCGGCCAGAATACCCATGATTACGACCACGACCATGATTTCGATCAAGGTAAAACCGCGAGATGTAGCATGGGACAAAGTACGGCGAGTACTGGGGAAAAAAGTATTGCACATAATAAATTAGGTCTTGTAGTTAACAAATGAGCTGCAAGTATAAAGCTCATTAGGGCTGGCACATAAAGCCATTGGGTTGATAAAAATTAATCTAATGCAACGCCGGTTACTGTTAAATCTTTCTCCGACGTCAAAAGTGCCGGAAAGTGCCGGAAAATATGTCTTTCTTTGCCGAAGGGTACTACATTTACATATATAAGACTGATAGTTTGTGCATGGCCGCAGGCAACTCCCCTTGTGCATGTCATGCCGGCAATCCGGATGTCGGGTCAAATCCGCGCCGGCAGAGAACATGTTGAGCAGCGCCATTGCCGACCACGACGATTAACCATAATATTTTCCATTAATTGCGCGACCGGCGGATTGCAAAATCTGGGCAGTGCAATAAAAAAATAACAATTGCCTATCGTTATACGGTATGGTCAGCCTATTCCTGAATGCGGCATTTTGAATAACGGCCGAGCGCGCAGC